>DATDJD010000039.1:0-3321 GCA_036520695.1 Actinomycetota bacterium | reverse complement strand
GCTGCTCGGTGTCCTCGTGGCCGTCACGATCGTCACCGGCGTCGTGGCGGGAGCGGTGGTCTTCGGGCTCGGGCCGTTACCCACGTTGTCGGGGACGACCCTGTCGGTGGGCGCATCGCTGCTGCGGATCGGAGCGTCCGGCCTCTACATGCTTGCCGCGCTGTCGGGGATCGCGTGCATCGGACTGTTCATCTCCACGAAGACCGATTCGGGTCCCGGTGCGGCGGTGGCCACGATCGTGATCGCGATCGCGAGTCAGATCATGGATCAGATCCCCAGCCTCCGGGCGATCCACGCTTTCCTGCCCACCCACGGGTGGCTGGCCTTCACGGGCCTGTTCCGGTTCCCGATCGACTGGGCGCCGATGCGAGGGGGTCTGCTGGTGAGCGCCGCCTACACGGGTGTGTTCCTCACGCTCGCGCTGGTGGGCTTCCGGCGCCGCGACGTCACGAGCTGACGCCGCCGGGCGCTGCCGCGACGGGCGTCCTGCCCTTAACCGACGGCCTTGATGATCTCCTCGGACAACTGGGTGAACTGCTGCAGGTGCGCGACCCGGTCGGTCTTCAGTGTCCCGACGATCCTGGCGTACTCGTCGCCGCGATCCTGCGCGTCGTACAACGTCCGGGGCTGGAGCTTCTGGGTGTCGTCGAGGCCGGGCACCGACGTCGCCACCTGGTAGCCGAAGTCGGGGTCTTCCTCGAACACGATCGTCTGCTCTGCGATGCCCTTCACACAGGCGGAGGTGTCGGGGATCTTCAGCTTCTTGGATCGGTCGTCGCCGTCTTTGCCGCCGACCCGGCCGGTGTTGAGCAGGTAGGTCTCGATGGGATGGGTCGCCAGCAGTTCGAGCAGCCGATTGCCCTGCAGGCCGTGGGGGAGTGGGAAGAACGGGTTCGTGCCGGGCACCCGCAGGAACTTGCCTTCCTCGGATGCGCCGCCCGCCGCGGTCCCGGTGGTCTCGCCGAGCATGAAGTAGGCCGCGGCTTGTTCCTGGGTGAGCTTGGCGACCGCGGGGATGATGTTCTCGTTGCGGTTGAGGATCAGCAGGTAGTCCACCGTGCCGACGTTCTGTGCGTCCTCGTAGGAGAGCAGGTCGCTCATCGAGAACACGGCACGACCGTTCTTCGTGTAGTGCTCGTTGTTGAAGTCCACCGTGCCGTCGTCGTCCTGATAGACGTTCTCCATGTAGGTCGTGGGCTTGACGACCGCTCCGTGGATCGAGGGCTCGAAGTCGGGGTCCAGCGCGAACGTCTTGGCGAAGCAGCCGTTCTCGGTGCCGTAGGCCTTGCCGCCGGGCATCAACCCAACGAAGTCATCCTGGATCGGCTTCGAACCGTTCTGGGTCGTGAACGTCGTGGTGGTCTTGCCGGTGCCGGACAGCCCGATGATCATGAAGACCTTGTCGCCGTCGCCCGTGGGGATCACCTTGAGGCCGGCGTGCAACGCGAGGCCGCCCTTGTTGTAGACGATGTCGTTCCACATGCGCAGGCCGCCCTTCTTCGACTCTCCGAAGTAGTCGGACGCCAGGACGCGCGTGACGTAGTTGTCCAGGTCGACCGCGATCAGGCGGTCGTCGGGGTAGCCCTCAGCTTTGAGGCCCGGCGTGTAGATCACCTGGACCTGTGGCTCTGCGCCGTCGTCGCGGGGGAAGTAGAGCTTCTGCTGCATCCCGGCGATGTTGGCGTAGCGCTTCTCCATGAGCAGGCGGGCGGACGAACGCATCTCGGGGTCGTTGCCGATGAAGCCGTCGATCTGGACCATGTCGTGGTCGGCGATGTAGGCATCCTGGAGCGCGGCGATCTCGTCGTACTGCGCGCGGGTCATGGTCTTCCCGCTGGATTCGCGATCGACGACGTGCGTGCTGGCGGCGCTGCGTGAGAGCACCTGGGTCTGCGTGTTGGTGTTCCCGAACTCCGAGAGCCGTGTCTCGGGCATCTCCTCGGTGAACGCTCGGAGTTCCTCCGGCGTCGGATCGACGTGCACCTGTGCCACGGTTGAGCCTCCTCGAACGAAGGTGGGGGTCCCCGGCAGTTGCCGTTCGGACAGGCCCGTTTGGACAGGCCGGAGTACGGCTGAGAGTCTACCGAACGGACAACCATGGACATCTCCGAACAGGCGTTGCTCACCGCGATCCGACGGGTGCTCTCGGGCGCCGGTGCCGAAGTCGTGGTGGGGGTCGGCGACGACGCTGCGGTCGTGGCGCCCGGGTCGGGTCAGTTGGTGCTCACGAACGACGTCCTGACGGAAGGCACCCACTTCGTCATCGCCCTCACGACCGCACGTGATCTTGGATACAAGGCCATCGTGACCAGCGTCAGCGATGTCGCTGCCATGGCGGGAGCGCCACGCTATGCACTCGACGCGCTCACCCTGACCGAGCACGTCGATGCAGCCTGGGTGATGGAGTTGTTCGGGGGGATGCGCGAAGCGTGCGAGGAGCACGCCGTGTGGCTGGTGGGCGGCAACCTCACGCGAGGAACGCAGCTCTCGATCGCGACCACCGTGGTGGGGGAGGTGGCACCTGGCCGGGCCGTGACACGTTCGGGCGCAGGCGTCGGCGATCGCCTCGTGGTGACCGGCGCGCTCGGAGCGTCCTCAGCGGGTCGGCGCCTCGCGACGCTCCGAACGATGCCGACCCCCGAGCAGCGAGCCGCCATCATCCGACACCAACGACCGATCGCGCGGGTGGGGGAGGCCGGCGTGCTGGCAAGGTACGGGGCCACCGCCATGATCGATGTCTCGGATGGGTTCTCGCTCGATGTTTCACGGCTGGCCGAGGCAAGTGGTGTGGGTCTGCGCATCCAGCTCGAGGATCTGCCTATCGCGTCCGAGGCGACGCGGGAGGATGCGCTCGCCGGTGGCGAGGACTACGAGCTGATCGCGACGCTGCCCACGGAGGCCGCGGTCCTCGAGGCTCGGCTCGCCCTCGACGATGCGTTCGGCGTGACCCTCACCGATGTCGGCGAGGTCACCGAACGGGGACCGGTCACGATCGACGTCGACGGGAACGAGACGCCGCTGCAGGCGGAGGGCTGGGACCCGTTCAGCGAGATCGTTCCCTAGGAGCGCTCGAGCGGGTCGCTCAGGACGATGAGCGCTGCGGGATACGGGTGATCTTCCCTGCCTTGATGCAGGACGTGCACGCGTTCACACGCTTGGGCGTGCCGTCGACGAGTGCCCGCACACGCTGGATGTTGGGATCCCACCGGCGGTTGTTCCGCTTGTGGGAGAACGTGACGGATTTGCCGAAGAACGGCTTCTTCCCGCAGATGTCGCATACCGCTGCCATAGCCGGACGAGGCTACCAGACGACCTTGGCAG
>DATDJD010000038.1:0-5060 GCA_036520695.1 Actinomycetota bacterium | reverse complement strand
GCCTGGTGCACCACGATGAACAGCAACTCGTCGTGCACCGGTGGATCGGAGCGAAGTCCTTGGAGCGAGAGGAGCTCAGGGATCTTCAGGTAGCCGCCGTAGGTGAGGAGACCTTCCTCCGCCTGTTCCGTGAGGCGCCCGAACCGGCGCTCACGTCCCTCCGGCTCGGTCATGGGGGCACCGTAGGTCTCGCGAGATGGGAGCGTCAAACGCCGGCACGCCCGGGGTACCCTCGGCGCATGGGGAAGGAGTCGTGACGGAGACGGGGGCACCCGAGGACGTGGCCGGTGATCTCCCGATCGGGACCGAGCTGCCCGAGGGTGCCCGGTTCATCGGCCGTGAACCCGACGCCATCGCTCGGTGGATCGGTACCGACCATCCCGCCGACGGCGATCTGAACGCCTGCGTCGCATGCGGCCTGTGTCTACCGCATTGCCCCACCTACCGCCTCACCGGTGAGGAATCTGCGTCTCCCCGAGGCAGGATCACCGCCATGCGGTCCGTCGCCGACGGCATCTCACCGGTCGACGACACGTTCTCCTCGTTCATGGATCTGTGCCTGGTCTGTCGGGCGTGTGAAGACGTCTGCCCTTCGCACGTGCCCTTCGGCCGCATGATGGAACGCGCTCGGGTCCAGACGGAGCCTCTGCGATCTCGACGCGTCCGCTTCGTCCGATGGCTCGGCATCGACGTGGTGCTGGCACACCGGAAGCTCCTGTGGGTCGCCACGCTGTTCCAACCGGTCGTCCGTCCGTTCCTGCCCAAGCGGATCCGCGCCATCACCCCGAAGCCCACGGCGTTGTTCAGACGGCTGCCAGCCATCACAGAACCACCGCCAGGGGTCGCCGTCCGAGGCACGGTTGCCGTGCTGTCGGGCTGCGTGCAGGATCGATGGTTCCGCGACGTGAACGAGGCGACGATCCGCGTCCTCGCTCGCAACGGATGGCGGGTGACGGTCCCTCGCGCGCAGACGTGTTGCGGCGCCCTTCCCGCGCACAACGGCCGGCTCGAGTCCGCGCGCCGCCTCGCTCGGCACAACGCCGCAGCCTTCGCCGGCGCCGAACACGTCATCGTGAACAGCGCCGGGTGCGGGGCTCACATGAAGGAGTACGCCGACCTGGTCGAGGGCACCGGGTTGCCCGTTCGCGACCTGATGGAGTTCCTCGCGGATGAGGGTTTGATCCAGGCACCCACCGGGGATGAGCCGCTTCGCGTCGCCTACCACGATGCGTGTCACGCGCTGCGTGCCCAGGGAATCGCGGAGCAGCCACGTGCGGTACTTCGGCAGATCCCCAACGTCGAGATCGCCCCGATCCCTCATGGTGATCGCTGTTGCGGGGCCGCCGGCCTCTACAACCTGACCGAACCCGACATGGCAGGAACGCTCATGCGACAGAAGGCTGAAGCGATCAGCGACACGGACGCCGATGTGGTCGCCAGCGCCAATCCGGGGTGCACGATGCAGATCCGTGCTGGGTTGGCCGAGATCGGATCAGAGACCGAAGTGGTGCATCCCGTGCAGTTGCTCGACCGTGCCTACCGTCGCGCGGATCGGTCCTGAGGCGTCGTCGCTGCCTACAGATCGCCGTCGGCGCGTGCTTCGAGCAGACCACCGGTCGAGCCCGCATCGGCGAGCGCTGAGGCGATGGTCGCCCGCGCCTGGACCCGAGAGAGCGGCGGCGCGAACAACATCTGGGGATCCAGTGCTGCGAACGTCGAAGCCCCCAAGGCGATCGAAGGCTCCGCTCCGTCACTGCCTGGCAGGACGAGCACGGCATTGGTGACCGCCCGTTCACCGCTCCGATCCGATGGGTCGTTCACGACACCTTGCCCATCGACCCACATCGTCGAACCGCCGCCGCCGTCCAGATTGACAGCGCTCACCGATCCGAGGGTTCGCATGTACTTGCCGAGCTGGATCAAGGTCATACCGACCGACGAGCCCTTCCTGCCATCGACGGTCACCAACAGGATCGTGCCGTTGGCTTTCACACCGATCGCGGTGCGTGGGTTCTTCGAGCAGAAGTAGGAACTGCACGTATGAGCGATGTTCTTGCCGTCGCGAACGATCTGCGGCATGCCCCCGATCGAGTCCATCACCCCGGGCCACCCGAACGACCAGGTGAGTCGCACGATCCGGCGCCGCTTCATGTCTTTGATGGCCGTGGCGCCCTTGCCTGTGGTGTCGGCCGACAACACCACCGACCCATCTCGCATGCCCATCGCCACGGGGGCGCAACGACGCCGGGACACCGAATAGTCGCGGACCAGGCCGACGCCGCCCTTGCCGAACCTCATCTTGCCGGCAGGGATCAGTCGCGCCGAACACGCGTCGGCGGGCGGTCGCTCGGCAGATCCACCGTACGGTGTGAACGCCACGACCTCGCCTCCGACAGGAGGCCCCGTGTTCCACTCGGCAACGGGGAAGTGATCCTTGGTGGTGAGGTTCCTGCCACCAACGGTGACCTCCTCGGTATCGATGAAGCTCTGCGTCTCGTCCTGGCTGATCGCGAAGCTCGCGCCGCCCTGCAGACCCAGTTCCTTCAGCGAGCCGTCTTCAGCGAACGGATGCAACGGCCGACCGGGGTCCACCGTGAAGTCGCCATTGATGGCCGCCAAGGCGCCGTGTGCACTGCCGATCGAGCTCGGCCGGGCGTAGGTGCCCATGGCGCCACCCGCGGTGGCGATGTCGATCGTCACTGGCATCGAAGGGTCGACGGTGAGGACGCGGAGGATCCATGGTCCCTCCGGGTCGGCGATGCGGGTCAGCGTCAGTCCGGGTGCCAGCGTTTGCGTCGTCGATGTCTTCTGGGGGACGGGACGGGCGGTCGCCGTCACCACCGGAACGCTCGAGAGGACCCCAGCCATCGTGATGCTCACGAGGCATGCTGCAGCGGCGGTGGAACGCGTCCCTCGCATGGGCTAGTCATCGGTCCTCGACCAGCAGAACTTGAACCAGCACGATGTATTGCAGCACAGCATCTCTGATGCCTCTGGTTGACGGTCTCCAACACGCCTCCTACCGTTCGGACGGCTAGAGCGCAGCCCGCCCCAAGTGGAGGACGCACAGATGCGGTACAGCAGTATCGGAAGGCGCTTCGTCGCCTGGGCGATCGACCTGCTGATCATGGGCTGCGGGATCGCCGCCCTCGGTGACTACCGCGACGTTCCCGGCAGCCGGGCGTCGTGGCAGGTCTCGTGGCTCGGCTGGCGGTACGTGATCGCATTCCTGGTGCTCCCTGTGGCCTACCTGGTGCTCTTCGAGTGGCTGGCGGGTGCGACGCCCGGCAAGTTCCTCGTACGGGTCCGGGTTCGAACCGAACAGGGCCGACGCATCGGCCTCGGGCAGTCGGTGGCTCGCAACCTGGCGAGGGTCGTCGACGCGATCCCCTACCTGATCCCCTACCTCGTCGGTGCCGTGGCGATCTCGCGCTCGGCGACCCGGCAACGGGTCGGCGACCGCTGGGCGAAGACCGTGGTGATCTCATCGCTGCCGGCCCTCGAGGTGCCCCCGCGACCCGACGGCGTCCCGCCCGCGTCACGCACTGCGCTGCCGCCCGTACCGGACACGAGGTAAGCGTCGTCTACCAGCGGGTGCCCTGAGATGCCAGTGCCTCGCGTGCCGTGCACTCGGTGCCCACGCCGTAGAGCGGCTCGTCGCGACCGGCATCGAGCCGAAGGAAGAAGCAGGCTCCCGGCTCGGCGCTGACGGCCGCGGCCCACGTGGTGGCGTCGGCATACACGCTGATCTCGTCGAGCCCGCTCGACTCGTCATCGGGACCGACGGCGCTGAGTCGTCCGTCGTGCAGGCCGGCGAGGTTCAGTCCGGCGGCGTTGGCGCCCACGAATGAACCGGTGGATGCGCGGGTCTCGTTCGCCGCGGACTGCGCCGCGCGAAGGTCGAACTGGGCGTGACCGATCGTGTTGGCGATGGGTCGATTGGCGAAGATCTCCACGACCAGCACGACGGAGGAGATGGCGAGCGCCCCGACCACCAACCAGAATCCCCGGTTCGAACGCTTCGGCGCGCCCTCGGCTCGAAGTTCACGCTCATACGCCTGGAGGGATCCCTCGTCCTGCAGTTCGCGTTCGTATCTCTCGAGGATGTCGTCGTCGTCCGCCACGTCGTTCAGCCTACCGCGGTCAACACCGAGGCCTGCTCGGGACAGGGATCACGTGCCCAGGACACGACCCAGGTGCTCGAGACTCTCCAGGTTGTGGCCCGACAGGAAGACGTCGACGCTGGGGAGCGCCGCTGCCATGCCGCGGGCGAGCGGCTCATACCGGGGCGAGCCCTTCAACGGATTGACCCACACGACGCGATGGGCGAGGCGGCGCATGCGGGCCATCTGCTCGCGGAGCAGGTCGGGGTCGCCGCGTTCCAGCCCATCCGAGCACAGCACCACGACGGCCCCGCGCAGCGCCGCCCGCTGGCTCCACCCGTCGAGCAGGGTCTTGAGCGACTCACCGATGCGCGTGCCACCCTCCCAGTCCTCGACCTGGCGGCCGATCTCCTCCAAGGCCCGGTCGGGGTCCCTCGTCCGCAGGGTCCGGGTCACGCGGGTCAGTCGCGTGCCGAACACGAAGGTCTCGACTCGTCTCCCGGCCGCCATGGCTGCGTACGCGAACTGCATCAGCGCACGTGAGTACGGCGCCATGGAGCCGCTGATATCCAGGATCAGCACGAGCGGGCGATTGCGAGTGGTCTTGGCACGCCACGCCCGATCGAACGGCTCGCCCTGGGTTCGCAACGACCGACGGAGCGTCCGCCGAAGATCGAAGGTGGAGCCTTTGGACGAAGGGCGGGTCCGCCGGGTTCGTTCGCGCGGCACCGCGACCGTCAGCGACCGGATCAACGCAGCCACCCGGATCCGTTCCTCCTCGGTGAGTTGCCCGAACGACTTCGCACGAAGGACCTCGGCGCCGCTGGCGACGATGCGGATCGACGTTTCCTCGCCAGGCTCGACCTCTTCGTCATCGTCCAGGCCGTGCCATTCCGCGGCGGTCTCGCCGACCTGCACATCGAGGTCGTCGGGCTGCTCACCCCAGTCGAACTTCGG
>DATDJD010000037.1:0-6721 GCA_036520695.1 Actinomycetota bacterium | reverse complement strand
GATCGCATGGCAGGCCACCACGATCGCCGTGATCGCGTTGTTGATCGGCGTGCCGCTGGGGTTCCTCGTGGGCCGCTTCACCTGGGCCCTGTTCGCCGATCATCTCGGGGTCGTGTCCGTGCCGGTCGAGGCGTGGGGGAGCGTCGCCATCGTGGTGCCCACCGTGCTGATCCTGGCCAACCTGGTGGCGATCGGGCCGGCGTTGTTCGCTCGCCGGACGCAGCCGGCCCAGGTGCTGCGGGCGGAGTGACGGCATGAAGCCCTGGACGAAGTGGCTGGGATGCGGTGCGCTCCTCGGACTGCTCGCCTGGCTGGTCGCCTGGTTGATCCGTTCCTTGACCGGCGGAGAGGGCGCCGTCACGTGGTGGCTCGCGCTGGGAGCGATCGCCCTGGTGCCGGCGGCGGCCTCGCTCGTTTCCCCGCGCGTCGGACGCCTCGCCGGTCCAGCCCTCGTCGCGATGCTCTCCGCCTACGGCGTCGCGGCGATCGTGGGAGTGGCCCTGCTCGTGACGCTGTTGGTCGCGGGTCGCATCCCGGATGCCGATGCGATCCGGCCGTTCGTGGTGCCCGCCGTGGCGGCGATCGTGCTCGCCGTGGTCCTGGCATTGATCTTCGAACCTCGCGTCACCCGCGCCGCGCGACATGCCGTGTACGGCCGGACGTCGGGTTCGGCCGATCTCGCCCGGACGTTCGGTTCGCGCATGACCCGCGCGATCCCGTTGGACGAACTGGCCCTGCAGGGCGCCGAAGCGTTGCGGGAAGCGCTGACGTTGCGCCGCGTCGAACTGTGGATCCCCGCCGGCGACGAGCTCCGACCGTGGATCGGCGACCCCCCGGTCGAGCGCACTGCCGTCCCGATGGGCGGCCTGGAACCCACCGCGGTGGTGCAAGCAGGATTGATCGGTCACGGATGGATGAAGGTGTGGCTGCCGGGCCTGCTCACCGGTCGCGAGGATGCCTTCGTCCGCGCCGCTCCGATGGCGCACGCCGGTGAGCTGTTGGGGCTCCTATTGGTGGAGCGCCCGGTCGGTGCGGAGCCCTTCACCCCGGAGGACGAGCGCACTGTGGTCGAGCTCGCGCGGCAGCTCGGGGTGGCGGTGCACAACGCCCGGCTGGACTCCGCGCTGCAGGCGTCACTCGACGAGGTGCGCCGTCAGGCCGAGGAGCTGCAGCGTTCGCGAGGTCGTATCGTTGTCGCCGGCGACCAGGCTCGTCGAACGATCGAACGCAACCTGCATGACGGCGCGCAGCAGCATCTGGTCGCGCTCGCCGTGCAGCTCAAGCTCGCTCGTTCACTGATGGACAAGGACCTCGAGCGCGCAAAGGACGCGATCGATGGGTTGTCCGGGGCGGTGCAGGACACGATCCAAGAACTCCGTGATCTGGCGCATGGCATCTATCCGCCGTTGCTCGCCGACAAGGGCCTGCCGGACGCGCTCACGTCGGCCGCGAACCGCGCGGTGTTGGCGGTGTCGGTCGACACCGTTGGCATCGGGCGCTACCCCGCCGACGCGGAGGCCACCGTGTACTTCTGCGTGCTCGAGGCGTTGCAGAACGCGGGCAAGTACGCGGGCGAGGACGCCCGGGTGGTCGTCAAGGTCACCGAGGAAGCGCGGTCCATCACGTTCGCGGTGTCCGACGATGGACCGGGGTTCGATCCTCGGACGGGGCACATGGGGGCCGGGTTCACCAACATGCTCGACCGACTCGGTGCGTTGGGCGGCAGCCTGCGGGTCGAATCGGCGCCTGGCAAGGGCACCCGGGTCGTCGGACTCGTGCCCGCACACCGTCTCGGCGCCTGAACCAGGGCGGTCCCACCGCCGGACCAGGGGAACTGTGGTGCTGGCACTACTGGCACAAGGCCTCCATCGGTGCCACGCTTGACGGGTCTCCCCAAGATCAGGAGTTGCGCCGATGTCCGTTCGTGTCCTCATCGTCGATGACCAAGCTCCCTTCCGGATGGCCGCTCACATGGTCGTCGACGCCACCGATGGATTCGACGTCGTCGGGGAAGCGGAGACAGGAGAAGACTCGGTGACGATGGCTGCTGAGCTGCATCCCGATCTCGTCTTGATGGACGTGAACCTGCCCGGCATCGATGGCCTCGACGCGACGCGTCAGATCCTCGCCGATTCGGACACGGTGGTCGTGCTCCTCCTGTCGACGTACGAGGAAGACGAGTACGCACCGAAGGCGGCCGAATGCGGGGCAGCGTCGTACATCCCCAAAGCGGTGTTCGGACCCGACCGTCTCGAAGACGCGTGGACGGCGGCGAGCGTTGCGAAGTAGTCTGGCCCAGACTACTTGGTGATCGGCACGGAGCCGGTGACGATCGTCCCGTCGCCGAGCGCCGAGGTCACCTGCAGCGAACCTCCCACGGCATCCAGGCGATCCTGCATCCCCTGGATCCCGGTGCCCGGTGTGTGCGACGCCGGATCGAAGCCCACACCGTCGTCTCGCACGTCGAAGGTCAATGCGGAGGACATCGAACGCAGGCGCACCGTGATCGTCGAGGCGTCGGCGTACTTCGCGATGTTCTGCAGGGCTTCGAGGACGCAGAAGTACACGGTCGCTTCGGCCTCCGCGGGGAAGCGGCCGATCCCATCGGCGTCCAGCGTGACCGGGATGGTCACCTTGCGGGCTTGGGCCTCCAGCGCCGTGGGCAGTCCCTTATCGGCGAGCAACGGTGGGTAGATGCCCCGTGCGAGATCACGCAGGGTCTCGAGCGCGTCGTTGGTGTCCGTCTGGATCTGCGCCAACATCTCGTGCGCCTTCGCGGCGTCGCGGTCGATCATCGAATCGGCGAGCCGGGTCTTGACCGACAACGCCACCAGTTGTTGTTGCGCGCCGTCGTGGATGTTGCGCTCCAGCCGCCGTCTCCCTTCGTCCTGGGCGGTCACCATCCGTTGGCGTGATGCGCGCAGGTTCTCGATCAGGCGCACGTTGCGCAACACCAGGCCTGCCTGGGCCGCCATATCCCGTATCAGACGCTCTCGTCCCTCGTCGATCGGGTCATTGGCGTGGAACGTGGCCGTGATCGCACCGAGCAGTTCACCTCGGTCCCGAACCTCGGTGCGATGAGCGTCGACCGGGAACGCCGGCAGCACGTCACCGGATGCGATGACCACCGTGCTGTCTCCGACCTCGGCCGGCCACGCCGCCGCCGCCCGGTACTCGTTGCCGACCCTCAGCCATACGCGGACGTCCTTCGCACGAGTGGCCTCACCCAAGATCGTGACCATGCGGGGGAGCACGTCGTCGGTCGCATACGTCTCCGACAGTCTCTCCGAGAATTCGCTCAGAACCTCGGACGGACGCGCTCGTCCGCCGTAGACGACCCGGTCGGCGATCCGGGACGCGAGGCGATACACGGGAGCGGCCAGCAACCCGCACGCGAGGCCGAAGAACAGGAACAGCGGTGGTGTGTCGTACAGCCGCGGCACGAGACCGAAGCCGATGAGGACAGCGACGACGCCGCCAACCGCCACCAGCAGCACGACGATGATGGCGAACACCACCGTCTTCTTGATGACGACGTCCAGGTCGTAGAGACGATGGCGAAGGACCGCGTTCTGGATCGCGAGCGGCACCCCGATCCCGATCACCGCGAAGAAGGCTGTGAACAGCAGGTCGCTGGCGCGTGAACCCTCGGGAAGCGTGAGTCCGACGAGTATCAACACCAGGGCGATCGCGGCTATCCACGCGAGCGGTCGGATCTGCCGGCGTTCCGAGCCGGGCGCTCGCAGGTACCGCACGACGACGCCGATCACCGTGGCCAAGGCTGAGGCGATGAGCACGACGCCGCCGATGATGTTGACGATGGGGGTGACGCCCCCGAGCGCCTCGATCCCCACGGGGTTGTCGAGGTCGGTCACGCCGAGGGGTCCAGGGGACACCATGACCGACAGGATCAGGAGGCCTCCCACCGCCAGGATCCCGCCGAGCACGATCCGCCACCGTGGCGACATCAGGGTGCCGTCGGGGAACAGCAGCAAGATCACCAGGAACGGGATCAAGACTCCGTAGAACGCGAACCCGTTCACCCAGGCGACGATCTCGGGGAGCGGCAGCGCTCCCGGTGCCGTGTCAAGGACGTAGATGACGTACTCGTCCGCCGCACCCACGATCGCGAACGAGGTCGCCATGACGATCATGAGCCAGCCGATCGGGTTGCTGGGCACCCGTGTCGCCAGGAAGGCGCCGACCGTTCCGTAGCCGATCACCATCATCCCGGCGACGATCACGAACAGATCGAAGGTGTCGTTCAACAGTGTCAGGGCGACGGCGACACCGAGGAGGAGGATGGCGGCGATCGAGATCGCCCACGGCCAACGCAACGTTCCTTCTGATGTCACAGCCGCGCTCCAAGGGGGACGATGCCGTGGAGCGTGGTTCCGTGGGTGGGCTCGCTATCGATCTGCATCGATCCGCCGATCGCGTCCAGCCGGTCGGCGATGCCCTGGAGCCCGGTGCCGTACGTCGTCACTGCCGGGTCGAAGCCGTGTCCATCGTCGGCGACGTCGAAAGTGAGCGACCCGTTCTGGTGCGTGAGGGTGATCGACACCTGGCCGGCGTCCGCGTACTTCGCCACGTTGTTCAGGGCCTCCAGGCAGGAGAAGTAGACCGCCGACTCCACCGCCTGGGGGTAGCGTCCCATCTCATCGGCTTGGACCGAGACCGGCACCGGAGACTTCCGGGCTTGGGCCTCCAGGGCGGTTGCGAGTCCCTTGTCCGCCAGGAGTGGTGGGTAGATCCCCCGTGCGAGATCACGCAGGTCCTCGAGCGCCTCGTTGGTCCGTCCCTGAAGGCCCGCCATCAACTCTCGAGCCTTCGCCGGGTCTCGCTCCGTCAGCTGTTCGGCGAGGCGGAGCTGCACCGTGAGCGCCACCAGCTGTTGCTGCACGCCGTCATGGATGTTGCGCTCGAGTTTGCGCCGCTCTTCATCCTGGGCCGCCACCAACCGTTGGCGGGAGGCGCGCAGGTCCTCGATGAGGCGGACGTTCCGAAGCACCAAGCCGGCTTGCGCCGCGAGGTCGTGGACCAACTTCTCCTTGGCGGGGTTCATCGGGTCATCGGCGGCGGGAACGAGCGTGATAGCCCCCAGCGGATCGCCCTGATGGCGGACGTCGGCGCTGTACTCACCATCGATCGGGTCGAGCGTTCCGCCGACGAGGGTCCGTGTGGTCGTTTGGACGTCGGCTGGCCAGGAGGCTTCCGGTCGAAGCTCGTTCCCTACGAGCAGCCACACGTGCGCCTCGGTCGCACCCGTCGCTTCGGCGACGAGCTGTGCCATGCGAGGCAGGACATCATCGGTGGAGTAGGTCTCGCCGACCCGCTCGCTGAACTCGGATAGCACCTCGTATGGCGTGGCTCGCTTGCCATAGACGAGGCGGTTGGCGAGACGGGTCGCCCGAGGTCGCAGCCACAGGAACACGCCGGTCAACAAACCCGCCAACGCAAGGGTCGGCCCGATGCTCGTTCCGGACCCGACCCCCAGCACCAGGGCGGGGACCACCGCGACGATCAAGAAGCCAAGCAGCATGAAGGCGACCACGAGCACCACGTACTGCAAGGTCTTGCGGATCACGAGATCCAGATCCCACAGGCCATATCGGTAGATCGCGATCAGATAGGCAGCCGGCGTGCCGAGGACCAAGGTCAGGGCAGTGATGGCGAGGAGGAAGACGAACCACCCTGAATCGTCGTTCTCACCGATGCCCAGGACCGCACTGAAGATCCCGATCGCGAAGTTGAGTGCGAAGGAGATGCCGGCGATCGCCCCGACCAGCGCGAGCCACCTCATCTGCTGTCGCTGTTCGCCAGCGGACCTTCGGAAGCGTTGGATCACGGCGATCGCGGTCGAGACGGCCGACACGAGCGCCACGATCGCCCCGATGGCGATCAGCACGCCGCCGACGGGCGCCAGCGCATCGATGCCGAGGGGGTTGACCCACAGGATGCCTTGTTCGACCCAGTTGTTCAGTGGACCGGGCCGTAGCAGGAACCCGAAGAACGCGAGCAACGTCCCGCCGATCAACCCACGAACGGCCCACCGCCATCGAGGGCCGGGGACGTGGCCGTTCGGGTACAACAGGAAGAGCAGGGGGATCAGTGCGACTGGGAACAGGGCATACTCTCCCAGCAGCGCCCACACGGCCGGGAACGGGATGACACCGGGTGAGGTTCGCACCTCGTACGAAACGGCGGCCTGACAGAAGCCGAGCAGTAGGAATGGGACACCGACCGCGATGAAGATCCACCCAGCCCAGTTCGACGGCTGACGGGAGACGATCAGCGTGCCCACGGCGATCCAGACGAAGCACATCGCCAAGATGAAGAAGATCGCCGGCCCCGGTCCCGCCTGACCGAAATCCTGTCGCGTATCGATCTCACCCACGATGTCCTGCACCCGAGGCGCGTTCTCGTCGCCGACGATCACGACGGTTCGCGCATCGACGCGGGAGTTCGCGAGTTGCATCGGGACCGACGCGATCGTCAAGAGCAACGCGACCGCCATGAGCGATAAGCCGATGAACTTCGCAGCCCGTCGGCTCATGAGACCGACCCATCGGTCCTGTTCGCGGTCATGGCCGATTCTGGCCCCTCCGGGACGTCGGAAGCGAGGGGGAGTTCCTGTCGATCGAGCGCGTGGAACCTCCCCGTGGTCGGTGTGCTGGCACCCCTGGCCAACCGTGGTGTCGGCTTGGTCGTCTGGAAGCCG
>DATDJD010000036.1:0-4837 GCA_036520695.1 Actinomycetota bacterium | reverse complement strand
GCGATATGACGCAGGAGCATGTTCTCCTCGATGCACTCCACCGCCGACTCATGGTCGTTGACGGCGTAGCGCGCGCCGGAATGCAGCAAGCCGTGGTGGCGTCCGGTGGTGCCCGACGTGAACTCGCCTCGCTCCACCAGGGTGACTCGCACCCCTCGCAAGGCGAGGTCGTGCGCGAGCGCACCTCCCGTGCCACCGCCGCCCACGATCAGCACGTGCACCTGTTTCGTCGTCACGGGCGAATCATCGCACGGCTCGCCGGTTGGGCTTGCGGTCAGTCCTCGCTGCTGGTGTCCTCGGTTTCGCCATCGGCGAACGTCCCGCGGTGCTCGTCCTCCTCGGACGACTCATCCTCGGCTTGACCTTCGGCGAAGAACCCCTTGCGGTCCTCGAGCGTTGGATCCGGCTCGTCGGTCTGGCCCTCGGCGAACGTCCCCCGGGTGTCAACCTCCTCGGAGGCTTCATCCTCCTGTCCCTCGCCGAAGGACCCTTGGTGTTCATGCTCGTCGCGTTCCTGGTTCCGCTCCTCGTCCTTGTCCATGGCTTCCTCGATTCGTCCGTCGGGGACGGTTCAGTCGACCCAGTCGAAGGTGCGGGTGACCGCCTTCTTCCAGTTGGCGTACTCGGATGCGACCTTGTCCTTCGGCATCTGCGGGGTCCACTCCTTGTCCTTGCCCCAGTACTGCCGAAGCTCGTCCGTGTTCTTCCAGAACCCGACTGCCAACCCCGCGGCGTAGGCGGCGCCCAGCGCGGTGGTCTCCGCGACCTTGGGTCGGATCACCGGCACCTCGAGGCAGTCGGCCTGGAACTGCATCAGGACCTCGTTGTAGACCATGCCGCCGTCGACCTTCAGCTCCTTCAGGGTGACGCCGGAGTCGGTCTCCATCGCGTCCAAGACCTCGCGGGTCTGCCACGCGGTCGCTTCCAGGGTGGCGCGTGCCAAGTGGCCCTTGTTGACGTAGCGGGTCAGACCCACGATCGCGCCTCGGGCATCGCCTCGCCAGTACGGCGCGAACAAACCGGAGAACGCCGGCACGAAGTAGGCGCCGCCGTTGTCGTCGACGGTCGTGGCCAGCGATTCGATCTCCTGCGAAGTGCTGATGATGCCCAGGTTGTCGCGGAGCCACTGGACCAACGCGCCCGCGATCGCGATCGACCCTTCCAGGCAGTAGACCGCCGGGGCATCACCGAGCTTCCATCCCACCGTCGTGAGCAGCCCGGACTTCGACTGCACGAGCTCGGTGCCGGTGTTCAGCAACATGAAACAGCCGGTGCCGTAGGTGTTCTTCGCATCGCCGACGTCGTAGGCGGCCTGGCCGAACGTCGCGGCCTGCTGGTCACCCAGGATGCCGGCGACGGGGATGCCGGCTAGCGTGCCCTTGGCGTCCGCATACACCGCCGAGGACGGTTCGATGGACGGCAGCATCGACCGCGGCACACCGATCGCCGACAGCAGGTCGTCGTCCCAGTCGAGGGTGGCGAGGTTCATCAACATCGTTCGGCTGGCGTTCGAGACGTCCGTGACGTGCCGGCCACCGTCGATGCCCCCGGTGAGGTTCCAGACGACCCACGTGTCCATGTTGCCGAACATGAGGTCGCCGGCCTCCGCCCGAGCCCTCGCTCCATCGACGTTGTCGAGGATCCAGCGCACCTTGGTGCCCGAGAAGTAGGTCGCGAGGGGCAGGCCGGTCTTCTCCCGGAACCGGTCCTGGCCGCCGTCGGCCGCCAGTTCGTCGACGATGTCCTGCTGCCGGGTGTCCTGCCACACGAGGGCGTTGTAGACGGGCTCACCGGTGTTGCGATCCCACACCAGAGCCGTCTCGCGCTGGTTCGTGATGCCAACCGCCGCCAGGTCGCTCGCTGCGAGCCCGGCCTTGGCCAGTGCCCCGTCGATGACTTCGGTCGTTCGGGCCCAGACCTCTTTCGCGTCGTGTTCGACCCAACCTGCCTGGGGGAAGATCTGTTCGTGTTCCTTCTGGTCGATGCCCACCACGGCACCGCCGTGGTCGAAGATCATGAATCGAGTGCTCGTGGTTCCCTGGTCGATCGCTCCCACGTAGTCCGCCATCAGGGGCCTCCTCCTCGTTCTCGGATCGGATCAAGCGTCGCCACTCCAACAGTCGGCGGCGGTCTTCAACAACAGCCAGGAACTGGTCGCGCCCGGGTCTTGGTGACCCGCGCTGCGTTCCCCGAGGTAGCTCGCGCGACCTTTGCGGGCTACGAGCGGGATCGTGTCCTTCATGCCCTGCTCGCCGGCATCGGCCGACCGCTGGAGCGCCGCGGGCAGCTCCGCTCCGTCGGCGACGGCTGCCGCGAACGCGTCGCGGGCGGGGATCAAGGCGTCGAGCATGGTCTTGTCGCCTGGTTCGGCCTTGCCCCGGGCCTGGACGCCCGTGACGGCGGCTTCCAGGGCCTTCTGCCAGTCTGCTGCCGTCATCTCGTCTTTGCCGGCGGTCGCGACCCCCAGTTGGAGGAACAGCGTGCCGTAGAGCGGACCACCGGCCCCCCCGACCGTGGAGACCAGCGTCATCCCCACGGTCTTGAACAAGGCGCCGATGTCTCCCGGGGGAGCAGCGTCGAGCTTGCCGAGCACCGCTTGCATCCCACGATCCATGTTGATGCCGTGGTCTGCGTCGCCGATGGCCGAGTCGAGTTCGGTGAGGTAGGACTTCTGCTCGCCGATCGTCTCGGTGAACGCTCGCAGCCAGCGGACGACGTCTTCGTAGGGCACGCTCATGCGCTCGGCCCCCTCCTCGAGGCTCTCGGCCGCCTGGTGGGAGATCAGATCCCCCACCGCAACCCGGCGGTCCTGACCGGAGCGTCCCACAGCTTCGTGTAGTCGTCGTTCATCTTCAGCAGGGTGATCGAGCAGCCCGCCATCTCGAGCGACGTGATGTAGGAGCCGATCAGGTTCCGCGAGATCGTGATGCCGCGACCCTTCAGGAACTTGTTCAGTTCGTTGTAGACCACGTAGAGCTCGATCAGCGGGGTGCCGCCCATGCCGTTGACGAACGCCAGCACGTCATCGCCCTTGGAGAACGGCAGGTCGTCGACGATGGCCGTGGCCATCATGTCGACGATCTCGGCCGCGGGCTTCATCTTCATGCGTTCGCGACCGGGTTCGCCGTGGATGCCGACGCCCATCTCGATCTCGTCCTCGCCGAGCTCGAAGGTGGGAGAGCCGGCCGCAGGGACGGTGCACGACGTCAGTGCCATGCCCATGGAGCGCGCGTTCGCGTTGACCTCGCGACAGATGTCGGCGACCTCCTTGAGGGGTCGCTGCTCCTCGGCCGCCGCACCGGCGATCTTCTCCAGGAGCACCGTGGCGCCAACACCGCGTCGGCCCGCCGTATAGAGCGAGTCCTGCACGGCGACGTCGTCATCGACGACGACTGCCTCGACATCGGTCCCTTCGGCGCGGCACAGCTCCGCCGCCATCTCGAAGTTCATGACGTCCCCGGTGTAGTTCTTGACGATGTGCACCACGCCGGCACCGCCGTCCACCGCCTTGGTGGCGGCTTCCATCTGGTCAGGGGTGGGGGAGGTGAAGACCTCGCCGGGGCACGCGGCGTCCAGCATGCCGGTACCGACGAAGCCACCGTGCATCGGCTCGTGGCCCGAGCCGCCACCCGAGATCAGGGCGACCTTGCCTTGGACCGGAGAGTCGGTGCGGGTGATGTAGTAGGGGTCGTAGAAGACCTTCACCAGGTCGGCATGTGCTGCCTCGATCCCCTGGAGTTCCTCACGGACGACGTCCGCGGGGTCGTTGATCAACTTCTTCATCTCATCTCCTTGCTTCCGTAACCGTCCAGGGTCGTGTGCGACGACCCTGGACGGTCGTCTGTGACGGACGTCTACAGGTCGAAGATGGCCTTGGCTGCCAGTGCGCCGAGGACGCCGCCGACGACCGGACCCACCACGGGGATCCACGAGTAGGCCCAGTCCGAACCGCCCTTGCCGGGGATCGGCAGGATGGCGTGGATGATCCGCGGCCCTAGGTCGCGAGCTGGGTTGATGGCGTATCCGGTCGGTCCGCCGAGCGCCATGCCGATGCCGAGCACGAGCAAAGCGACCGGCAGTGCACCGGTGGCGAGGGCTCCACTCAAGGCGTCGGCGCCCAACGCGAGGCCACCGATCGACAGGATGCCGAACACCAGCACGAACGTGCCGATGATCTCGGTGATGAGGTTCGCGGGGGTGTTGCGGATGGCCGGGCCGGTCGAGAACACGGCGAGCTTCAGGCCGGGGTCTTCTGTCTCGCCCCAGTGGGCCAAGTAGGCCAGGTACACCAAGATCGCACCGATGCCGGCGCCCACGAACTGACCTGCGATCGCCGTGGGCACGTCCGACCACGGGAACAGGTCGATCGATGCGAGCCCGAGAGTGACCGCGGGATTCAGGTGCGCGACCCCGCCGGCGACCGCAACGCTCGCAAGGACACCGATGAACACACCCATCGCCCATGCCCACGTGATGACGACCCAGCCCGAGTTCTGTGCCTTGGACTTGTTGAGCAGGACACCCGCGACGACGCCGTCGCCGATCAGGACCAGCAAACAGGTACCGACCACTTCTCCGAGGAACATCTCCGGAACCACCCCCCATTCGTGCTTCGAACCCCACATCGAGGTTCTCGTCGTGGAACACCAAAGTCCGTTCGCGTCCAGAAGTCAATAGTGCGGAAGTGTCGAACTACGCTTGACGACAAGGAACTCTGTTCGGCATAGTCGAACGCATGCTGATGGAGGACGATGTTCGGTTTGACAGCTTGGAGGCCGGGGCCCGATGGTGGCGACGGTGACGGATGCTTCCCCGGGACTGCCCATGACGCTCGACG
>DATDJD010000035.1:0-16468 GCA_036520695.1 Actinomycetota bacterium | reverse complement strand
TGCCCGTGGCCTACCTGGTCTCTCGGTTCCGCTTCCCCGGGCGATCGGTGCTTCGGGTGGGGGTCTTGGTGGCGTTCGTGCTGCCCACCGTCGTGGTGGGGACGGCGTTCGCCGGCGCCCAGCCTTCCTTGGGTGCCTTGTTCGCCGCGCACGTCTTCTTCAACCTCGCCGTCGTGGTGGGTGTCGTGGGGAGCTTCTGGGGTCAGTTGGACCCGGCGTTCGAGGACATGGCGGTGGAGATGGGCGCGCGCGGGTTCCGCAGGTTCACCGACGTGCTGTGGCCGCTGTCTCGCCCCTCGATCCTTGGCGCGGCCTCGCTGGTGTTCCTGTTCACGTTCACGTCGTTCGGTGTCGTGTTGCTGTTGGGTGGACCGGGACGCGTGACGATCGAGGTCGAGATCTATCGTCAGACCTCGCAGCTGTTGAACCTGCCGGCCGCCGCCGCGTTGACGGTGGTGCAGGTCGCGATCGTGGTGAGCCTGCTGTGGGTCACCTCGGTGCTCTCCTCCCGCGGCGGTGTGCGCCAGGGACTGTTCGGCGCTCGCGACACGGTTCGGTCGCCACGGACCGGAGGTGAGCGGTGGTTCGTGTTGATCACCGCTTCCGCGACCGCGATCGCGATCCTCGGTCCTCCGGCCCGCCTGGTGTGGCGTTCGATCTCCAGCGCCGGCGGGCTCACGTTCTCGCGCTACACGCAGCTCGGCAGCGTGCGCAGGGGGAGCGCGCTGCCGGTCTCGGCGCTGGATGCCGTCGCTCGCTCACTGGTGATCGCGTTCGTTGCCGCCATGATCGCCCTCACCGTCGGTGGACTCGCCGCTATGGCTGTGGCCCGCTCGCGACGTGGCTCGTGGCTCCGGTCCCTGTCGGCAGTGCCGCTCGGGGTATCGGCCGTTGCGGTGGGGTTCGGGTACGTGGTGGCCTTCGATGCCGCACCCCTGGACCTTCGGGGCGAGCCCTGGCTGGTGGCGGTCGTCCAAGCGGTGGTCGCGGTCCCGTTCGTGGTGGTGTTGGTGACCCCCGTCCTCACCTCGATCCACGCCGACCTCACCGATGCCGCCGCCTCGCTCGGCGCGACCCCGTGGCACGTGACCCGTGACGTCGTGTTGCCGATGTCCTCCCGGGCGTTCCTGGGCGCAGGAGCATTCGCGTTCGCGATCTCGCTGGGTGAGTTCGGGGCGACGGCCTTCGTGGCCCGGCTGGATGCACCGACGATGCCGCTCGCCGTGGTTCGATTGCTGAGCCAGCCCGGCGCCGCGAACCGAGGCCAGGCGATGGCGATGAGCGTGCTGTTGATGGGTGTCACCGCTTCGGTCGCCGTGGCGATCGAGCGGATGCGGATCGGCTCGTGGGTCGGGCGGGTGTGACGTGACGCTGAGCTAGATCCCGCTCGCCGGTGGCGGCGCCAGCACCATGAGGATCACCGATGGCTCCTCGGATGCGTTCCGCAGCGTCAGGTCGGTGCCGACCGGGACCAGGATCGATTCCCATTGGCCCATCCGAGCGCGGCCTTTCCCCGACTGCGCTGACACCTGACCCGCGAGCACGGTGACGATCGCATCGGCGCCGGCGTCGGTCATGGGCCCGATGCCTTGGGCCTTCTGCAGACACACGATCTGGCTCCAGATCTGCTCGGACTCGAACAGCGTGTCGGTGCGGGCCTCATCGTCGGAGAACCACACGAGGTCCCGGATGTCCCTGGTCTTCATCCACGAGCCTTCATCGAGGAGCCTTCACGCTGAGCCTTCATCGGCGAACAGGGTAGTCGCGGGCCGAGGGATGTGCCCGGGCACTACACTGCCGCCGTCGCACCTGAGCAGGAGGAGAGCTGCCCGTGACCACGTTCTCGTATTCGACCGAGTCCCCCGCTTCCGCGAAAGCAGCGTTGCTGATCGTGCCTGTATTCCAGGGGCCGAAGCCGGGCCCGGGTGTGCGTGAAACAGGCGTGGCCGCCGCCTATGCCGACGCGAAGCTCACCGGGAAGAAGGGCGAGAACCTGCTGGTGACGAAGCGCCGAGGCGACCGGTTCGCAGCGGGTGCGGTGCTGCTGGTCGGCGTGGGTCCCAAGGACGACTTCACGATCAACGCGGCGAGGGGTGTCTTGGGTCGGGTGTCGGGGACGGTGCGCCGGTTCGGATCGGTCGCCACCACGATGGCGTTGGCGTTCCCCCCGCGCAAGACAGGCGAGGCGGCGCAGGCGGTCGCCGAGGGACTCGGGCTCGGTGCCTACCGCTTCGATCGCTACCGCACGAAGAAGGCGGACGGCGACCTCAAGCGGGTCGTCGTGCTGGGCAGCGAGAAGGCGGACGCCCGTGCCGGCCGTGCCGCCGTCAAGGAAGCGGCGATCGTCGTCGACGCCGTCAGCTGGGCCCGCGACATGGTGAACACGCCCGCCGGCGACATGCCGCCGGCTGAGATCGCCCGCGAAGCGCAGGCCATGGCGAAGCAGGTGGGGCTCACCTGCAAGATCTGGAACGAGAAGCAGCTCGCCGACGGTGGATTCAACGGGATCCTCGGAGTGGGCAAGGGCAGCGTGAACCCTCCGCGCCTGATCGAGCTCAGCTACCGAGGGGCGGGTCGCGCCAAGCCCATCGCCTTCAGCGGCAAGGGGATCGCGTTCGACTCGGGCGGTCTGTCCATCAAGGACGCGAAGAACATGGAAACGATGAAGGACGACATGGGTGGCGCCGCCTCGATCCTGGCCACCATGAAGGTCATCGCGCAGCTCAAGCCCAAGATCAACGTGATCGCCGCGATCCCGTGCAGCGAGAACATGCCCAGCGGGTCGGCGCAGAAACCCGGCGATGTCATCACCCACCGTGGCGGCGTCACGTCCGAGGTGTTGAACACCGACGCCGAGGGTCGGTTGGTGCTGGCCGACGCCCTCGCGTACCTCACCGAGAAGAAGCCAGAGCTCATCGTGGACACGGCCACACTCACCGGGGCGTGCGTCGTGGCCCTGGGCGACCGCATCTCCGGTGCGTTCGGCAACGACTCCGGGCTGGCCCAGGAACTGGTGGCGGTCGGCGCGGTTGCGGGTGAGCCCATCTGGGAGATGCCACTGTTCTCCGAGTACCGCAAGTTGATCGATTCGCCGATCGCCGACATCAAGAACATCGGCGACCGGTGGGGTGGAGCCATCACCGCGGCGTGGTTCCTCGAGGCGTTCGTGGGTGAGACCCCATGGGTCCACCTGGATATCGCGGGGCCCGCGTTCACCGATCGTGTGCATGACCTCGGCCCGCGCGGCGCGACCGGGGTCCCCGTGCGGACGTTGGTCCGGTTCGTGCAGGAGCGCGCCTCGGCGTGAGCGATACCGACGCAACGGCCTCCACCGCCGGGGGCGGCGATGCAACCGCCGCGTCCGGTCCGGTGCTGGCGGTCTACGCCCACCCCGACGACGCGGAGATCTCGGCTGGCGGCACGATCGCGAAGTGGTGTGCGGCCGGTCGGCAGGTCCACCTCTTGGTGCTGACGAACGGCGATCGAGGTTCCCAGGATCCGGCGATCGACCGGGCAGAGCTTGCCCGCACCCGTCAGCGCGAAACGGAAGCGGCGGGTGAAGTCCTTGGGCTCGCCAGCGTGCAGATCCTCGGTGTCCACGACGGCGACCTCGAGAACACCGAGGTGGTCCGAGAGGCGGTGACCCGACGCATCCGGCAGGTGCATGCGCAGACCCTGCTGTCCGTCGATCCGACCGCCATGTTCTTCGAGAACCGGTACTACAACCACTCGGATCATCGAACGGCGGGCATGGTCGCCCTGGACTCGGCGTTCCCCGGAGCGGGGAATCCTCACTTCTTCTCAGAACACCTGGGCGAAGGGCTCGAGGTCCAGGACGTGCAGGACGTGTGGTTGGGGTGGACCAACGAACCCAGCCACACCGAGGACGTCAGCGAGACCTTCCAGGTGAAGATCGATGCGCTCGCCGAGCACGCCAGCCAGCTCGCCGAAGGGATCGCGTTCTTCGAGGAGTTCCTGGCTGAAGATGCCGTTCGGGCGGGCAAGGAGATCGGCGTCAGTTACGCGGAGCAGTTCCGTATCCTGGACCTGCGCTAGTTCCTCAGACCTTGACGGCCGTCGCCAGGATCACCTCGCGGAAGTCGTTGAGCGGGTCGGGGAACCGTTCGGCGAAGACGTCTTTGGCGCGTTGACGGAACGCTGCCCATCCGGTCTCGCCCATCATCTCGCGTGCGAACCGTCCGGTGGCCCACACGGTGAGGCCATCCAGGAAATCGTCCCGGTTGTAGACCCAGCGATACTTCACGATCTCGGTGCGCACCTGACGGAACCCGGCGTCGATCAGCGTTTCCTCCACCGACTCACGAGACCGGAACCGGTCGTGCCACGGGGCGGCTTCGGCGTAGGCGGGGGCCAGCATCTCGCGGGGCACGACGCTTTCGATCAACTCTCGCCAGGCATCCTGGTAGGCGTCGACCCCATCGTGCCAGGACGAGAAGCCGACCCTGCCGCCCATCTTGAGCACGCGGCGAAGCTCGAACAACGCGGTGTCGTACTTCGTGAAGTGTGCCAGGACGAACGTCCCGATCACCGCATCGAAGGTGCTCGGACCGAATGGAAGGTCGATCGCTTCGGCTGCGACCACGGCCACCTTGGGGCGTTCACGCCGCGCGACCCGCAGCATGCCGATCGACTCGTCGATCCCCGCGACCGAAGCACCGGCGCCAGCCGCCGTCTCTGCCGCGATCCCGGTGCCGGTGCCCACATCCAGTATCAGATCGGGTTCACCGATCGACGCCTGGGCCACCAGGTCACGAGCGACCTCCAAGAAGTGCGGAGCGTGCACGCGCTCGTAGATCTCGGCCACGTCGTCATAGGTGCGCCAGTCGTCCATGGCGAACCAGCGTACCGGGAGAACCTGTGAACGCGGGAGGGTTCGGGTTCGCCCCGTGCAGGCTGAGAGTCGCGCCCCGGTAGGCTGTCGCACCGTATGGGGGACAGGGAGCGATGAGGGGCGCCGCCGGCTACATGGCTCTGGTGTTGGCCGAAGCCGTCGCCGGTGCAGCGGCCTTCCTCTGGTGTACCCCTCTGTGGAACGAGGTGAAGAAGGGGTTCTTCACGCTCACCACCTCGATCATCACGGTGCTGGCGATCGCCGCGTGGTGGTCGACCCACGTGGCTGCGATCCCCGGTGACGATGCTGGTCAGTGGTCCACACGGCTCGCGGGCGCGACCGCGATCGTGGTGACGCTCTCGTTCGTGTTGATGCTGGCGAAGCAGCGCACGATCGCGCGGGTAGTGGGGTTGCTCAGCGTTCCCGTCTCGGTTGCGGTGCTGGTGGCGATGGCGGGCACCGGCCGCCAATCGTTCGCCTTGGGGTTGTTCCAGCTGCTGGCGGGCGCGGCCTTCTTGGGATCCATCACCGATGGGCTCCTGCTGGGGCACTGGTACCTCACCGACCGAGGGCTCTCTCGCGGACCGATCAACCGAATGACGAACATGATGTTGGCAGCCGTCGTGGTCGAAGCGGTCGCCGTCATCTCCAGCGGGTTCGATGGGATCGAATCGTCCACGTCGTTGAACCCGTTGCTCACCGCCGGAGCGCTCGCACCATGGATCGCGCTGGGCATGGTCGGCACCACGCTGCTGATCGCCGTCATGACTCGCGCAGCGCTCCGCGGAGATCGCCCCTCTGCCGTGCAGTCCGCGACCGGCTTCTACTACCTCGCCGTGGTCACCGCCTTCACCGCCGAGGTCGCGGTGAAGACCAGGTTCCTCGGCTGAGGGTGGGACGCGACGATGCAGCTGGTGGTCATGGTGGTCGGGGCCTTGGCCGAGATGAGCGGTTGGTGGCTGGTCGCGAGCCGGCGACGCAGCGTCTGGCGCTTGATGCCGCTGGTGTTGGGTGTCATGGGCATCGCGGCCGTGCTCGTTCGTCCTCCGGTCGCAGCGACCAGGGTCGCGGATCTCACCGCGGCGCTGATCGGAGTCGGCAGCGGACTTGCATTGTTCGCGGCCACTCGCGTGTTCGTGTGGCTGGCTTCCAGATGGGATCCGTTCCGCCGCGATGTCGCCCAGAAGTATCGGGAAGCCCAGGAGGTCTCCCTGGGCCGGTCCCTCGTCCTGTCGTTACTCATCATGGTGCCGGCTGAGGAACTCTTCTGGCGAGGCCTCTTCCAAGGGCATCTGTCGGCGTCGACGACGATCGGCATCGCGGCGGTGACGACCTGGATCTGCTACGTAGTGGCGAATGCGCCGAGCCGTTCGCTCCCCATCCTGGCGGGGGCCATGGTGGGCGGAGGACTCTGGACCTGGCTTGCCTGGTGGTCCGGGGGTGTGCTTGCGAGCCTCGGGAGCCATATCCTTTGGACCGGACTGATGTTGATACTCCCGCCGGGAACCGGCACGACGGTGGGGAGAAGATCCGAAGATCTGCCGAGCGACCAGCCAGGGGATGAGCCAGAGAGATGAGTCAGCCATGAGTTTCCTGTCGACGGCGGTGCAGCAGGTGCTCACCGACGGCCCGTTCTGTGCCGTCGCCGCGAGTACCCCGCGAGGTCCGCACTGCACCCCGCTGGTCTTCGCCTACTCAGGCGGTCGCGTGTGGCTCACGACGTCGCGTGGCTCGGTGAAGACCCGTGCGTGGAAGGTGGACCCAGGCGTCGCGGGCATGGTGCGAGACGGGGACCTCACCGTGACCTTCACCGGCACGGTGAAGACCTACGACGCTTTGAACCGCGGTACATGGGGCGCTGCGGTGGCGGGCGCCACATCGATCGCGCGGGCCACCGGCACGTTCAGCAAGAAGAACGCCAGGTTCTTCGCCGGGTATGCCTTCGACGCCCGGCAGGTCCCGTTGGCGTGGACGCCTCCCGGGCGCGTGTTCGTGGGGATCGATCTGGAACGTACCGCCCTGCTCGATGAGGACGGGGTGCAGGAGGGACGAGGCCGGTGGGGCGGTGAGGCCGTCTCGCACGCAACGTTCCGTCAACGCAAGCAGGGGACCGACCCGCTCGCCGCCCTGCCCTCCGACGTCGCTGCCGCGCTGGGTCGAAGTGGCGAAGGGGCGCTGACGATCGCGGGCGCGCGGGGTCCGGTGGTGCTGCCGGTCCGTTGGCTCGCAGACGAACATTCGCTCTACGCCGCTCTGCCGGCGGAATCGCTCGCTCTCGCGGGCGCGGGTCCGGACGCAGCGGTCTCGCTCACCGTGGACCACGCCAGCGAATGGCGCGCCCGCGATATGACCGGCTCCATGGTGCAAGGAGAAGGGGCGTTCTACGTCCTGCGATCCGTTGGCTCGGGTTCCAAGACCGCCGGGGCGATCGCGACCGGACTGCACCCGGGAGCCGACGCGCTCGTCCGTATCACCCCATCCAGACTGGTGTGGTGGAAGGGCTGGTCCAGTGGCAGCGCCGCCACCGGGGATGCACCGCCGGCGGCATGACGATCGTCGAGTTCTCCGTCGAGGTCGACGCCGCGCCGGAGACGGTGTGGGAGGTCGCCAGCGACCCCCACAACCTCCCGCACTGGGATCGGCACATCCAGTCGGTCAGCCCGCCCGAAGGTGGCATGGGTCAAGGCGCGAAGTATCGGGTGATCATGGGGTTCATGGGCGTCAGCGCCACGATCCGAGCCGAGGTCTTGGAGTGGGAACGACCGTGGCGCTCGAAGGTACGGCTGCGCGGCATCCTCGAGGCGACCGTCACTACCTCGATCGGTTCGCTCCCGTTCGACCGCAGCATGCTCCGGCACGAGGTCGAGTACCGGTTCCGGGGGCCGCTGGGCGGGTTCGCGGCGGCCAGTCTCAACGCCGTGGGTGGGGCGCAGATGGCGATGCGCCACGGTGTGCTCGCCCAGAAACGACAGATCGAAGCCCTGGCCCCCCGCACGAGTGGCTCGTGAGGGTCCGCTCGATCCTGAAGGCCGCCGCACTGGCCACCGCCGCGCTCGGCGTCGGGGCGGCCGCGCTTCGAACCCAGGACGGCGCCGAACTCGACGCCGCGCTGTTCACGGCGGGCAACGCCGATGCAGGTCCCACCGCCGACCGGTTCTTCCTCGGAGTGACCGAGCTGGGGTCGCTCTACACGGCCGGTGCCGCGGCCGCGACGCTGACGGTGTTGGGCAGGCGCACAGAAGCCTCGCGCGCCCTCACCGCAGCTGGCGTCACCTGGCTCCTGGGCCAAGGTGTGAAGAAGCTCGTCGCCCGTCCGCGTCCCTACGAAGCCGACGTTGAAGGGACCCGATTCCTGATCGCGCCGCCACACGGCACCTCATGGCCGAGCAGTCATCCCGCTGTGTTCACGGCGTTCGCGACCGTGGCGGGCCGGGAGTTGGACTTGGGCCTCTTCTCGAGAGGCGGCCTCACGGGGATCGGGACTGCGGTGGCGGCCTCCCGTGTCTACGTCGGGGTGCACTACCCTTCCGATGTCGTCAGCGGGTTCTTGATGGGCCGAGCGGTCGCTGCGCTGTGGCCCTCTCGCGACCCTCGTTAGACTTCCCGGCAGTGCTCGCCTCCGTCGCCTCCATCGGCTGGCCCGTCCTGGACAGGATCCGGTTCGGGGACGTGTTCGCTATCTCCCCGCACGGGGTGTTCATCGCGATCGGGTTCCTGATCGGCGCGTGGCTGTTGGGGCGCATCTCGGTGCGATGGGGCGTGCCGGTCGACACGATCAACGGGGTGGTGTTCTGGTCGCTGATCGGCGCGATCATCGGATCGCGGCTCTTCTACGTGATCGCGCACTTCTCCGACTTCGACAACGACGTGGGGGAGATGCTCGCGATCTGGCGGGGCGGCATCTCGTTGCTGGGCGGTATCGCGGGCGCCGTCATCATCAATGCGGTGCGGGTTCGAGGCGAGGGCTATCGCTTCTTCCAGGTCGCCGACCCGGTGGCCCCGGCTTTGGCGCTGGGCATCGCGGTGGGGCGCATCGGGGACCTCATCATCGCCGATCACCTGGGCCGGCCGACCAGTTGGCTGTTGGCCTGGCAATACCGGGGCGGCACGATCGCCCCACCGTTCCAGTGCGTCGCGGAACGCTGTTCCGCCGACCTCCAAGGTGACCACCTCGAAAAGATCACTCGGGCCGGCGCCGAACTGCGTGGAACGGCAGGGGTGATCGCCTCAGGCATCGGGGTTCATCAAACGGCGCTGTACGACATGCTGCTCGCTGGGGCGCTGTTCCTGTTCCTGTGGTTCGTGATGATGCGCCGCCCTCGCAGGGAAGGCATCCTGACCCTCACGTTCGGCCTCTGGTACGGGTTGTCGCGTCTGCTCGAAGACTCGCTTCGGATCGACAAGCGTTTCTTCGGGCTCACGGGCAGCCAGTGGACGGCGCTGGCCGTCGCCAGCATCTCGGCCGGCCTCTTGATCTGGTGGGCCTTGCGCCCCGACCCCGATGCGCCCAGCGGTGGGGGACCCAAGGGCTCGGTCCCCGACCCGATCGCGACCGGGGCACGAACGGACGAGGTCTCGGACGTGGCGGATCCGCCCGAGGTGGTCGAGGACACGAGCGAGGAACCGCTCAGCCCGGAGCCGTCATCAGGGTGAGGGGCTTGCCCACCTTCGACTTCGTCGAGCGGATCACGGCGTCGGCTGCACCTCGGAGCGCGACACCCGCCGGGGAGTCCGGCTGACTCAGCACGATCGGCAGACCGCTGTCGCCCGCTTCACGCACCGCCGAGACCAAGGGGACCCGAGCCATCAACGGAACGCCTAGCGTCTCAGCCGCGATCGTGCCGCCGCCCTCCCCGAAGATGGGGTCCTGCTCGCCGCAGTGGGGGCACACGTAGTAGCTCATGTTCTCGATCACGCCGAGTCGTCCCAGGTTCGTGCGTTCGGCCATCTTGCCGGCACGCTCTGCCACCTCACGGGCGGCATCCTGGGGCGTGGTGACCACCAGCATCGTCGCGCCGGGCAGGAACGAGGCCAGCGAGATGCTGACGTCCCCGGTACCCGGTGGAAGGTCGCACAACAGGAAGTCGAGTTCCCCCCAGTAGACGTCGCCCAGGAACTGCTCGATCGCCTTGTGCAGCATGGGGCCCCGCCAGATCACCGGTGTGTCCTCGGGCACGAAGAAGCCCATGGAGATGACCTTCACCCCGTGACCTTCCAGCGGCATGATCATGTCGTTGAAGCCCACGGGCTTGCCATGGACCCCCAGCATGCGCGGGATACTGAACCCCCACACATCGGCGTCCAGCACACCCACACTCTTGCCTTCCGCCGCCAGGGCGGCGGCGAGGTTCACGGTGACGCTCGACTTGCCCACGCCGCCTTTGCCCGAGGCGACCGCGATCACCGTCGTCGAAGGAGGGAACCCCAGGGACTTGGGCGCCGGAGCCGCACCAGGGGCGCCACCACGGAGCGTGTGAACCAAGCCTTCCCGCTGCTCCGGGCTCATCGGGGTGAGGCGAACATCGACCCGCTCGACGCCCTCGAGCGGCTGGACCGCCCCGGTGACATCGGTGGTGATCCGGTCCTTCAGGGGACAGCCCTCGATCGTCAGTAGCACATGCACCCGCACGACACCGCCGTCGATCTCGATGCTCTGCAGCATGCCGATGTCTTCGATCGGGCGCCCGATCTCAGGGTCGAGCACCTGCCGGAGCGCCTGGCGGACCTGATCTTCGGAGGCCACGGTGACGTCCTTCCTCATCTAGGCTGGTTGCTGATGTTCGGTTGACACGGTGAGAACCGTGGAAATCCAGTGTACGACCGGAGGCACCCTTGCCCGACCCGGCACCCATCGAGGTTCATAAGGCACTCGCCGACGACACCCGGTATCGGCTGTACCGGTACCTGCGTCTGTCAGGACGTCCGGTCTCGGTCCGCGAGCTGTCCACCCGTCTGTCGTTGCACCCCAATACCCTGCGGCCTCACCTGCGTCGGCTGGAAGATGCGGGGTTGGTGGCGAGCGAGACCCAGCGGGGATCGGCGTCGGTGGGCAGGCCCCAGACGATGTACTCAGCGCTCGACCGCGACGAGCGAGAGGGCCGCGACTACAAACTGCTCGCCGACATCCTGGCGGGACTCCTCACGAACAAGCGTCAACGCGATCGCGCCGAAGCGCTCGCTCGCGATTGGGGTGCCTATCTCGCGGGGAGGAGCGTGCCCAAACCGGGGGCTCGGCGGCCGGTCGGACCCAACCTCGCGGCCCTCCAGGAGTCCCTCGCCGATGCGGGGTTCCAGCCCCGATTCCGACGACGGAGCGCGAACATGGTCGACATCACCCTTCGCGACTGCCCCTTCCGCGACCTGCTTGACGAGCATCGCGAGCTGGTGTGCGCGGTCCACCGAGGATTGCTCGAAGGGATGCTGGGCGCCTCGCGCCCCGCGATGACCCTCACCGATCTCGAACCGATGGCCGACCGATCCACGGTCTGCCGCCTGGTCGCCACCGGGGCCTGAGGGGTCGAGGCTACTTCCGTCGCTCGAACCTCGGATCTGCCGGTTCGGACTGAAGTCGGCGGCGCCAGCGTCCGATGGAGAGGTATCAAGGGCGGGGAGCGGCCCGTTCCTGTCAACCACGAGCGAAGGATCGAAAGGAAGATGATGGAGGGGTTGTCCACCACGTCCACCGACACGTCGTCGATCGTGTCCGAGTTCAACGGATGGCTCGGACAGCTGGTCGCCGGAGAGGGCTCAGACCTGCACGTCAAGGCGGGTGCCCCGCCCATGATCCGTCTGCCGAAGGGTCTGACACGCCTGGACCGAGAGCCCGTCACCGGCATCGAGACGCAGAGCATCGCCGACGGCATCATCCCCGAAGATCGCAAGCAGCGGTTCTCGGACACGGGAGAGGTGGACTTCGCGTACTCGATCCCGCACGTGGGTCGGTTCCGGGTCAACGTGTTCCGCCAGCGTGGTTCGATCAGCATGGTCCTTCGCAAGCTCCGCTTCGGTGGACCGGCGTTCGAGGAGATCGGATTGCCCGATTCGGTCCGTAAGATCGCCGACGAGCACCGCGGCTTGATCCTGGTGACCGGGCCCACGGGCTCGGGCAAGACGACGACCCTCGCCGCCATGATCGACTACATCAACAAGACGAAGCCCGTCCACATCGTCACGATCGAGGACCCGATCGAGGTCTTGCACCGTGATGAGATGGCCGCGATCAACCAACGCGAGATCGGCAACGACACGCAGGACTTCCTGGTGGCGCTGCGCGCAGCACTGCGGCAGGACCCCGACGTGATCCTGATCGGTGAGATGCGCGACACCGAGACCGTGCGAGCGGCCATCCAGGCGGCTGAAACAGGCCACCTCGTGATGTCGACCCTGCACACGGTCGATGCCACCGAAACCGTGAACCGTGTGATCGACTTCTTCCCGCCGTACCAGCAGAAGCAGGTCCGCCTGGCGTTGGCGGGCACGCTGCGAGGCATCGTGTGCCAACGTCTCGTGCCCACCGTCGATGGTGGACGCACCCCCAGTTTGGAGATCTTGGTCAACACCGGCCGCGTCGCCGAACGGATCGCCGATCCTGACAAGACCCACGAGATCAAGGACGTGATCCAAGAAGGTGGGTTCTACGGCATGGTCACGTTCGACCAGTCCCTGCTGCACCTGGTGAAGGAGGGCAAGGTCACGATCGAGGACGCCTTCCAGGCGGTGTCCAACCGCCACGACTTCGAACTGGCGATGCAGCAGGCAGGGCTGGCGCTGCCGGTCTAGGCCGTCCCGACTGAGCCGGTGTCAGAACCGGCGGCCGCGAGTGAGGCGATGCCGGCTGCCAACCCGGACAGCTCCATCGGGACCACGACCTTGGTCGATGGTGAGACGCCCAGCGCGCGCAGCGCGTCCAAGTACTGGAGCTGCATCGTCTTGGCGTCGGCGAGGCTCGCCGATTCGTTGATCGTCTTGAGCGCCAAGGCGAATCCCTCTGCTCGAAGGATCGCTGCTTGCCGTTCACCCTCGGCGGTGAGGATCGCGGACTGTTTGGATCCCTCCGCGTTCAAGATCGCCGCCTCCTTGTTCCCTTCGGCGACCGTGATCGAGGCCGACTTCGCGCCCTCAGCTTCGGTGACGACGGCACGGCGGGTCCGCTCGGCCGACATCTGACGGGTCATCGCTTCCTGCACGATGGCCGGTGGGATGATCTCCCGGATCTCCACGTTGGTGACCTTGACACCCCAGCGTTCGGTGACCTCGTCCAACTTCAGGCGGAGCAGGGTGTTGATCTCATCGCGCTTCGCGAGCATGTCATCGAGAGGGATGTCACCGATCACCGCGCGCAGCGTCGTCGATGCGATGTTGAGCGCAGCACCCGCGAAGTTGCCCACCTGGACGACCGACATCTGGGCATCGAGCACCTTGTAGAACATGACGAAGTCCACGGCGATCGGGGCGTTGTCCTTGGTGATCGAATCCTGTCGCGGGATCTCCAGGTAGAACTCACGAAGATCGACGGCGGTCGCCTTGTCGACGAACGGGATCAGGATCACCAATCCCGGTCCCTTCTGTCCCAGCACCCTGCCCAAGCGGAACACGACGAGCCGTTGGTACTCGGGCACGACCTTGATGGCCTTGGCCAAGAAGATGACGACGAACAGGACGAGCACGATCAACCCGATCAACGCGGGGTTGATGTCCATCAGGTGTTCCTCCCTTCCTCGGTCGGCGCGATGCCGGCCGGTTCGCGCTCACCGGTGATCGCGTCCACGGTGAGCACGAGGCCTTCGAGTTTGGTGACCCTCACGGGTGTGCCACCGGCGATGGGGCGACCGTCGCTCGTGATCGCGCGCCATTCTTCCGAGGCGACGCGCACCACCCCATCGGGGTGGAGCCCGCCGGCGATCGCCACGCCCTCCCTGCCGATGACCGACTCGGCTCCTTGGGCCGGGGGCATGTGGCGCATGCGCATCACCTTGGTCACGACCAGTGCGAAGAAGAGGCCGACCCCGGCCGCGACGATCGCGATCGCAAGCGGCGACACCGCGACCCCGCCCGCCCGGTCGTAGAGGAACCATCCCCCCAGCACGAGGCAAGCCAATCCCGCGAAACCCCAGACGCCGAACCCGGGCGCGTTCAGCTCGATCACCATGAGGACCGCGGCGGCGATCAACAACAGGATGCCGATGGCCTGAACGGGCAACACGCCGAACGAGGCGATCGCCACGATCAGCAAGAACGTCCCGACCGTGCCAGAGAAGACATGCCCGGGCACCAAGAGTTCCAGGATGATCAAGGCGAGCCCGAGCCAGAAGAAGATGAAGGCCAGCGTGGGGTCGAGGAGGTTGTGGATCAACCCGACCAGCCCGCCCATCGCCTCATCCGTGAAGACCCACATGCCGGTGTCGAGCGTCACCGATGACCCGTCGCCCAACTCGAAGGACTGGCCGTCCAGTTGCGTGAGCAGTTCCTGTGGTGTGGGGGCGATGGCGTCGATCATGCCGGCGTCCAGGGCGGCTTCCGCCGTGATGCTCGTGGCGTCGCGCACGTACGACTCGGCGAGGTCGGCGTCCCGACCGTACCGCTCGGCGAGGCTCCGGATGTACGCGGCGGCGTCGTTGACGGCCTTGTCCGAGCCGACCGCCCCGTCGAGACCCACCGGGGTCGCCGCGCCGACATTGGTGCCGGGCGCCATCGCAGCGATCGGGCACGAGGTCAACACGAACGCACCGGCCGATGCGGCCCGCGCGCCCTGGGGAGCGACGTAGCAGATCACCGGCAGTTGCGCGTTCAGGATGGCTTGGGTGATCTGGCGCATCGAGGAATCCAGACCGCCGGGAGTGTCGATCTCGATCATGACGGCCGGGTCGCCATCGGACTGAGCGCGCTCGATGCCGCCTTCGACGTAGTCGGCGACGAACGGGTCGACCACGCCATCGAGGTGCAGGACGGGCACCTCCACGTTGATCTGCGCCACCGCCGGGGCGACCAGTACACAGGCAGCCAGCGTCGTAAGCGCCAGCGTGGCGACCATCCGACCGACCGGTCGACCTCGAGCGGGTTGTGTCCTCATGTCACCTATCCGTTTCCTGTGGAGATGTGGTTCGAACCGAGCGTACTTCCGGTGCGAACCCCCTGCAGCGAGTTGGCCCGTGCGATGATTGGCGGGTCGAACGCGTCGGCAAGCCGCGACCATCGCGCGCTCCGTATATCGAAGGGACACCGAGTGCAGGCTCGGAACGACGGACCGCTCCTCCCACGAGAGGAACAACAGCTGATGGAAGGGCTCCTCGCCGGCAACGACGACGCGATCCGCACGCTCTATGCGCGGTTCTCGCGGCCGGTCTATTCCTTGGGTCTGCGATTGCTCGGTACCCGGGAATCCGCGGAGGAACTCACCCAGGACGTCTTCCTCACCGCGTGGCGGAAAGCCGCTCGATTCGATCCTTCTCGTGGACGCCTGTCCACCTGGCTCATGACGATCGCTCACAACCTCGCCGTCGATCGCCTCCGACGAGAGACCGGTGTCTCACGACCCACCTTGGTCCTGGTCGACGAAGTGCCCGATGCGCCCGGGTTGGATGAAGAGGCGGTCCTCATCGAACGCGATGCAGCGATGCGGGCGTTGGAGTCACTGACCGAGGCCGAACGCCTGCTCGTGTCTCGTTCGTACTTCCGGGGATTGACTGCCCGCGAGATCGCCGAGGCCGATGGGATCCCCTTGGGCACGGTCAAGACCCGGTTGCGGTCGGCGATGATCAAGGTTCGCAAGGCGAACGAGGGCAAGGACCTGCTGTGAACTGCCTCGTCGTGCGCGACCGGCTCGCTGAGCGTTCCCTGGGGGTCCTGCCCAACCGTGAGGCCACACCCATCGACCGTCACCTGGTCTGGTGCGCTGCCTGTCGCAAGGAAGCCGCGCAGCTGGATTCGGCCGCCGCGATGTTGGCGTTCTCGGTCGCGCCCGCCGAGGCCGGGCCTTCACCTGAGTTGGAGGACCGCGTCGTCGAGGCGATCCAAGGCCAGGCGGCCGGAGGGGCCGGACGCCACGTCGCTCCTCGGCGAGGACGGCTGCTCGCGGCCGCGTTGGTTGCCGCCGTTCTTGCCGTCTCGGGTCTGGGCTGGGGCGCTGTGATGGCGGGCAAAGCGGCCAAGTCCGATGAGGCAGCCGAGGCAGCGCAAGCGCGACAGAAGACAGCCGTGGATGAGTTCCGCACGCTCCTGCAGTCGTTGGAGTTCAGCGATCCCGAAGGAGAGGTGCTGCTCGGGACGCTGATCCACACGCGCCGTGGCGGCGGTAGCGGGAGCGCCTTCACCCTGGTGTCCCCTTCGATCGATGACATGGCGATCGTGCTCGTCACCGGCGTGCCCGTACACGAACGATCGGCGACTCCGTTCACGGTTGAGCTGCTCAGTTCCCGTCGTGAGTCGCTGTCCGTCGGCACCATCGATGCCCTCGACGATGCCGGCTCGGGTATCGTCGTCGGTGATCATTTCGCCCAGCCTTTGGGCACCTATGACCAAGTGGTCGTCCGTGATGTCGACGGTCAGGTCGTCATGCGTGGCGAGATCAGCGCCCGAGCGCCCATCGCCTCTCCAGGCCCATAGCACCGCCATCCGTCC
>DATDJD010000034.1:0-19954 GCA_036520695.1 Actinomycetota bacterium | reverse complement strand
TCACCGTCCTCGCCCGTGTAGGCGATATGGCAGATGAGCGCCTCATCCAGGATCGCGTGAACCTGCTCGCGTTCGTACACGCCCAGCTCAGGGATCCTGCGGACACGGGTTCTGGGTGTGGGGGCCTCGGTCGACATGGCCGAGATGCTACCGGTGACTGATGGACGCTGCCTCGGCCGTCAGTGTTCGTCCCAGTGGTCGTGGTGGAACCAGTGGCGGTGGCCGTCGTGCACGTAGTCGACGTGGTCGTCGTGCGGGACGGCTTTGTGGCCACAGCCATCGCCGTGCTCGTGATCCGCGTGATCCTCGTGCGCTTCGTGCTCTTCGACCTTGCGGACCTCTTCGGGTTCGAAGGCCTTGGGATCTTCGAAGAACGAGGGAGGGAACCCTGCCATCGGAACGCTCCTTCCGGGTGGGTGGTCGTGCGGTGACGCCTCTTCGTCCGGTGAAGCCTTTCGTCCGGTGAAGCCTACGGCCGTTGTATCACGGACCCACGTCGAGGCGCATGCGTCGCGCTGCACGGTCGAGCGCGCCCAGCAATGGTCGCCCCAGCACCAGCACCAGCACCGCGTTGCCGACGGCACGGAAGGTGTCCCACGCGAATGACGTCGCGGCGTAGAACGTCGCGTAGTGACGCAGGTTGGTCGCCGCGCCCGCGTCGGGATCCCAGCTGATCGCCGAGCCCGCCGTGAGGAACGGCCACGACCACAGGTTCATGATCGCGCCGAACAGGTAGCCACTCACCACCCCGTAGGCCGCGAGCGATCCGATCCGCACCCGCCAGGTGGTCTTGGGGAGCAGGCCCGCACCCATGCCGACCCAGCCCACCGCCACCATCTGGAACGGAAGCCATGGCCCCAGCCCACCGAGGAACAACCCGCTCGCGAACGTCCCCACCATGCCCAGCAGGAACCCGAACCCCGGCCCGAACGAGTTCCCCGCCACCAGCACCACGATGAACATCGCGCTGAACCCCGCCACGAACCCGGGCAGCCGGAGCGCGACCATGGCGGCGCCCAGCACGCCGAGCAGCGCGATCGTCTTCGGGCCCAGGCCGCCGCGTCCGAGTTCGACGAACAGCACCGAACCCAGGCAGAGCAGCAGGACGACCAGGATCAGCGGACCGTCGGCGTGGTGGTTCTCGTTGACGCCCGGCGCGAGCGGCAACACGAACGGCCACAGGAACGCGAGCAGCCCCAACACGTTGACGCCGATGAGCACCGCCATGCGGATCCGGGTGCGTTCCCGGTAGGCGCCGCGGTGCTCGACGGGTTCGACCGGCGCCGGTGTCGGTGTGCGTTCGACGGTCGCGGTGCGGATCATGCGAGCGCCTCCGCGACCTGTTCGGGCGTGAGCCACCCAGCGCCGAACGCGCGCGTCATCTGCGGCGCGAAGACGGTCGAATCGCCGAGGACCACACCGGGTGCGCCATCGGCGACGACGTCTCCACCCGCGAGCATCACGACGCGGGTCGCGACCGCGGCGGCGAGTTCCACGTCGTGGGTCGCCACGATCGCGACGCCTCCGTCGGCGGCGACACCTCGCAGGAACCGGATCAGGCGTTCCTTCGCGTCGGGGTCGAGGCCACGGGTGGGTTCGTCCAGTGCGATCACCGGCGCCATGGCGGCTGCGACCGCGGCGGTGGCGACGAGCAGGCGTTGGCCCGCGCTCAGGTCCCGCGGGTGGCGATCGATGAGCTCGGCGATCCCGAGCGCGTCCAGCACGGGTTCGGGTCCTTGGCCGAGGCCCCGGGCCTTCAAGGTCGCGCGCACCTCGTCGCCCACGGTCTCGGCGAACAGGATCGTCTCGGGGTCCTGGGGGCACAGCCCTACGTCGATGCCGGGTTCGGGCGTGTGACTTTGCACACGGATCGAACCTTTCTCGGGTTCATGCACGCCGGCGATCGCGCGGAGCAGCGTGGTCTTGCCAGCCCCGTTGCGACCCATCACCGCGACGATCTCGCCGGGAGCGATCGCGAGGTCGATGCCGCGGAGCGCGACCTGACGGCCGTGTCGTGCCTCTACGCCTCGAACCTCGATCATCGAGGCGGTGTCACCGGGCAGACTAGTCTGGTGCAGACTAGAGGGGCCTGGCATCGTCCCACCCATGCGCCGGGCGTCACGAACCGTGAGCGGCACCGGGTCCCACCCAGCGAGCCGTCCCAACCGCGCGACCGGCGGCCCCAAGGCGAGCCTCCGGATCACCTCCGCAGGTTCACCATCGAAGACGCGACCAGCGTCGAACCCCAGCGCGCGATCGACGAACCCCGCGACGCGTTCGAGGCGGTGTTCGGCCAAGAGCACGGTGACGCCCTGGTCGTGCACGAGGCGTTGGAGGGCCGCCACGACGTGTTCGGCCGCTTGGGGATCGAGCTGGGAGGTGGGTTCGTCGAGCACCAGGATCTGCGGGCCGGCCGCCAGCGCTGCGGCGATCGCGACGCGTTGGCGTTCGCCGCCGCTCAGCGTGCGGACGCTTCGCGCACGGAGCGGTTCGATGTCGAGCAGGTCGAGCATCTCCTCCACGCGGCGTCGCATGTGTGCGGGGTCGATGCCGAGGTTCTCCATGCCGTAGGCGAGTTCGTCTTCCACGCGGTCGAGCACGAACGACGCGCCAGGGTCCTGTGGGACGAACGCCACCACGTCGGCGAGCTTTCGCGGCGGGAAGTCCAGCGTGTCACGCGTCCCGACGATCACATGCCCACGGAACGTGCCGCCGGTGAAATGCGGCACCAGGCCGTTCACGGCTCGCAGGAACGTCGACTTGCCCGCACCGGTGGGACCGACCGCCAAGGCGAACGTTCCCTCCTCGATCGAGACGGTGACGTCGTCGAGGGCTGGGCGAGTCGTGTCGGGGTAGCGGAACGACACACCGTCGAAGTGCACGGCCTCGTTCATCGTGGGTCCTCGGTCGGCGGACGCTGATGCGGCAGGAAACCAGGCACGGCGAGCAGGCCGATCGTGAGCAGTAACACCGGGTCAGCCTCGGGCCACGAGAGCGGGAACGTTGAGGGGTGCAGGCCGCCCTGCTCGGTGAACGCCGCCACCAGGAACACGCCTGCGGCCACCAACGCGCACACCGTCATGGCGACGGCGCCCGCCGTCCACCTCGCCGGACGGTAGCGGGATCGTCGTCCGCGACCATGGCCGCGCGAGTCCATGGACTCGGCGAGCGTGACGGCTTCCTCCATGCCGGTCTCGAGCACGGGCAGCGCAAGCGTGGGGAGCGTTCGCCAGCGCGAGGTCTGCAATCCCCGTAAGCGCTGCGCTTCGCGCACCCGGCCGACCATGGACACCGTCCGGGGTGCGATCGACAGCGCGAGCGCGGCGGCGAGCGCAGGTTCGTGGAACCGCCGAGGTGCCAGGCGCACCACGCCGAACGGATCCGTCACCGCGTTGAACGTGCCGAACACGACCAGCAGGGTCGCGAGCCGAGCGCCTTCCAACGCCGCGAACGCGACGCTCGATGCGTCGACCGTTCCGAAGAACACCAACGTCGTGCGCACCACCATCGTGAGCAGCCCTGCGATCGCGAACACCCGGAATGACCGCGACGTTTCACCAGGGATGCGCTGGGCCGCGTAGACGAACCACGACACCGCGACGACCAGCGCCAAGTAGAAGGGATCCGTCGTGGTGAACGTGACCATGCCCGCACAGGTCGCCCACACGAGCCAGGCGGCCGGGTGCACGGCTCAGTCGCCCCCGGTGCCCAGTTGACGCCGGCGCAGGAACCATCCGCCGGCGCCCAACGCGGCGACCCCGATCACGGCGAGCAGCGCGCCGATCGGCGGTCCACCCTCATCGGTGGGATCGTCGCTGAGCCCTGCGGCGAACGCGGTGATGGGAGTCGCAGTCGTGACCTTCGTAGGCTCGTCGGCGGCGGGTGAGGAACTCCGATCGTCTCGGTTCCCTCCGCCGTCGCCGTCGCGATCACCTTCGTTCGATGAGCTGGTTGCCGCATCACCAGCGTTGGTTCCTCCCGGGTTCGTGTCGCTGGCGCCGACGCTGTCCCTTCCATCTCCACCCGGCTCACCGTCGCCATCGCCACCTCCGCCGTGAGTTGGCGCCTGCGTCGGTGTCGGTGATGGCGCGATGTCCTCGCATACATCTTCGAAGGCCAGCGCGGGTGGATGGGCGTGCGTGGTGGCGGAGTCACCCGAACCCCAGGTCCAGCCTTCCATGTCGCCGTCGCTGATCGAGGCCGATGCGGCGCCCGATCCTGCCCAGCTCCAGGCTCCGTGGCCATCGCCGTGCCAGTAGCCCCAGAAGTCGGGGTAGTCCCCGAAGCAGTCACCACCGGTTGGGCCGACCCCCGCAAGTTGACACACCGCTTGACCGCCGAACCCGAGCCGGTACTGCAATCCGAACTGGGTCCGGGCGAGCTGGATCAAGTGGATCCCGCTGACGCTCGAGGCATCGAGCGCGACGCAGTAGGTCGTGGTGCTGCCGCCCGTGCCAACGACCAGGGCGGCGTGCGGTGCACCTGATGCCTCGGCTGCACACGCCGGCGCCGACCCCGCCGCGGCCGGTGCGAACACCGCCGCGGTGAGGGCCAGCGCCAGTGAGAAGCGCAGGAGCTTCTTCACGTGGTTCAGCAGGCGGGCGTCTTGGGTGTGGCTGCCAGCGCCGTCGGTGGGGCGAGTGGGATCGGCAGGGGCGTCGTCCGCACACCGGGGATCGCGCCGATCGTGGCGCCCACGTCGGGATCGCCCTTGCCTCCAGCGGTCCTCGTGAACGCCCACGCGCCGCAGGAGGCGTACTGCAGCTTCCTCAGGGCTTTGCGCGACCCGGCAGGGAGCGCCTGCTCGTCCGCGGCGTAGGCCTGCAAGACCAGCGCCGTGGAGTTGGCGTCGGTCCCGAAGCCAGCCGAGTATCCCCATCCACCGCGATCGGGATCACGGACGTCGTTCAGGTAGGTGAAGGGATCGACCGTGTAGTCGTCACGGTTGATGTACTCCAAGGCCTGGATGACGTAGGCGGTCGTGTTCGTGTCCGACGTGAAGAAGTCGGTGTCGCTTCCGCCATCACCATCACAGTGGTCGTCGTCGGTGCCGGAGGCGTACGGCGCGTCATAGGCCCACCCACCGTCAGGGCATTGCGCGTCTAGGAGCCAGGTGGTCGTGGACACGCGAGGAACGCCGACGGTTTCGAGGGCGAGGACGGCGAGCGCCTGGTCGAAGACGGCCGTGTCGCCGATGTGCCCGTCGTCTCCGATCGCCGCCCTGATGGGGTTGATCAGGTTCTTGCCACCGAAGTCGCGAGGATCGATGCCGGCGGCAGAAGCGGCCAGGGCAACCTTGGCTTGGAGGCCGATCGTGCCGACGTTCCCGGCCTCCACTTCACCGGCGAGGTAGCGGATCGCCTTGGTCCGCACGCCCTTGCCGACGCCGGCGGCGTAGACGGCGAGGACCGCGTCGGCCGTCGATCCGATCGGCGAGAACGCCGGGATGGAACCGTCCGCTTCTTGCACCGTGCGGAGGTAGCCGATGCCGGCCGCGGCACGCTCCTGGTCGGTGATGGCTGCAGCAGATGAGGCGGAAAGCGGGAGTACGACGGCGATGCAGAGGAGCGAGGCGGCGAGGCGCCTGGAGATCCGGCCCACGGTGGGCTCCCTTCCGGGCGTCCGCGCGCCCAACGAGAACGATCCGACCGGGAGAGGAGGCACGTCGTCGGGGCTTGGAGCGCCGACGGCCGGTTTCCCTATCCGCGAGGGTCGTTCAGCCATGCGTCGCAGCAGGGCGGCCTGGCTCGCCGACGGGCCGAAGTTGCTCGGCTGACGGCCTACAGTTGCGGGACAGCGCCGGAGTCTGACCGGCTTCGCCTGTTCGACGCGTTGCGTTCCGCACGCTAGCAGACGAACGCCGAGCGCGTGTATCGAGGGAGTCGGCCGACGGCCCCGAAAGCCGCTGCTGGGGCGAACAATCGACTTTCGGCCTAGGCGGTGGGGTATCCAGCTCCCCGGCCGAAGGTATACCTTCCTTTGACACACGAACCTCGACATCGCTCGGCCCCGAAGGAGTTCCCCCGATGACCCGATATCTGTGCGCCGATCCGAGCCACTCGCCCGGCGCCGACCCCGCCTCGATCGACGTGACCGCCCAGGTCCGATCGGAGCGAGGGCTCCCGCCGCGCGAATCCGCCTACCTCGCTGAAACGGGCGACGTCGTGAGGCGGGTGCGCGAGCTTGCCGACGACGACCCCGATGTTCGTGCCGCAGACGTTCGCCGCATCTTGACCGGCACCAACGTGCCGCTCGATGTGCCGGTGGTCCTGATGGCAGGTGATCGCGTGCCCAGAGCACCCGGTCTCTACGAGATCGACGAGCTGCGTCGAAGCGATCGTTCGGTCGCGACGCTGCTGGACCGCTACGCCCAGCCCGGGTCGTCGCGAGAGGGTTCTGAAGACGTCGTGGTGCTGCGCGAGGAGATCGGCACGATCCGACCCGACGGCACCCTCGTGCAGCCCGTGACCACCGCCGATGCAGTCACGGTGGAGCAAACGCAGCGGATCGAGACCGCCACGGTGCTGCCGCAGGGTGTGTTCCCCGTGTTGGAGCTCGCGTCGCGTCTGGCCGCTGCCGGTCAGGATGAGGCGGCCATCGTCGAGGCGGTCCACGACACGCCGAGCACGGGTTCGGCTCCGCAGCCGACCACCCAGCCGTGGCGGGTGATGGTGGAATGTCCCGTCCCGACCGGCGAACCGCCGGCGCGACACCACGTGGTCTTCTCCGGTGACGGTTCGGTGGAGCCGGTGGACGTTCTGGGGGTCCCCGCGGCCGGCTCCGAGACCGCCCTGAACACGGCCTCGCAACCCGACGCGATCCTGCCGTTCCCTGCGCGACGCGCAGAGCGACGCCTGGTCATCGCGATCGCTGGCGTCCTCGCGGTGGGTGCGGTGTTGCTGGTGTTGACCTGGATCTCGGGTGCCTTGGCCTTCGCCGCCCGCGAGACCCCGGTGTGGTTGGGTCTGTCCATCACGCTGGCGGTCGCCGCCGTGACGATCGGTCTGGTGGCGATGGTGTCCAGGTCCCAGGCGCTCGGCAACTCGAACGACACCTTGGAGCTGCGCCGTCACTACGACAGTCGCATCGACATGCTCTGGTACGCCACCGTCGCCATGGGCGTGGTGTTCGCGGTGGCTCTGGCGGTCGGCATCGTGCCGCCGATCCTGTCGTCGGAGACCCCCGTGCCCGCCGCCGCGATCACCTTCAACGCGAGCGAACGCATCGTGACGGCGACCGTGGCGGTGCAGACCCAGGGCGTGCCGACCGACGAACCGGTGTCGATCCAGATCCGTCAGTACCCCAGTGAGACCAGCGACGGCGTGCTGATCGGTCTCATCACCACGACCGGCGATCCATCTGGGGGCTCGACCATCAGCGAGACCGTGTCGTTGGATCGAGGCGCTCGCTACATGAGCGTCGTGATCACCGTTGGGGATGCGACGCCCGCCGTCTGTACACCCACCGTGGCCAGAGGTGCGGGGTGCACCGTGGTCTCGGTGCCGCCGCTTGGCGCGGGTGTCGTTCGCTTGGTGCCCACCACGTCGGCGCTCGACGTGGTGATCGAGCCGACCCCGACGATCGCACCGACGGTGGCACCGTCCGTGGTGCCCACCGTGACCGTGGCGCCGAGCGTGACGCCGACCACGGTGATCACGCCTTCCCCGACGACGTAGTCGGCGCCGGAGCGGTTCAGCCCAGGCGGGGAGGTTCGTCCCCGCCGGTTTCGTCCTGCAGGAAGCGCTCGATCTCCGAGGCGAGTTCGTCTCCGCTGGGGAAGCTGCCCTCGTCACCGCCCATGGTCTCCAGGCGTTCGAGGTACTGGCGAGCGTCGTCGTCGGCGTTGACCGCGGTGTCGAGCCTCGAACGCTGTGCGAGCGCTTCATCGGCCAATCCGCCCAGCGGCAGGTCGACCGAGATGTGTCGGCCCAGGTGGTCCAGGAGCGCGATCGCAGCCGGCGCGAACGGCCCCCCGACGTAGTGCGGGACCTGGCCGTAGAAGCCCACGGTGGGGATCCCCACGCCGGCCATGGCCATCTCGATCACCGACAGCGCCGCTGCCGGCACGCGAAGCAATCCGGCCGGCCCCTTCTCGACGTCGTCGGCGAGCAGCCCATCCGCCGACGCCGTGCCGAACACCGGTACCGGCCTGGTGTGGGGCACCGCCGCCGGGATCGCGCCGAGACTGACCCACTGGAGCACGCCCAAGCGGAGGGCGACCTCGGCCGCGGCGCTCCCCAGTTCTTGCCAGCGGAAGTCTGGCTCGGGACCATGGAGCACCAGCACATCACGTTCGTCCAGGGCGAGGTGGGCCACGACCAGGGCAGGCCAGTCCAGGTGTTGCAAGGTGCCGTCCACGACGTCGAGGACCGGTCGCCGCGATCGGTAGTCGAACAGGACGTCGGGATCCACCGTGGCGATGGTCGTCGCACCCTCTGCGAGCTGCCCGGCCGCGGTGGACGCTGCTCCACCTGCATCGATCCATCCATCGAACGCACCGACCAAGATGGGGGCGCGCAACGTGGGCACGTCGTCACGGAGTTGGAACAGGGTCACCGTGCCAGCTTAGCCGCGGCTCAACGATGAGCGCGTGCCTGGTCTAGGGTCACCACATGGGAAGCCAGCCGTTCGACCGAGGGTTCGACGCCTCGTACCAAGGTGTGCCCCCCTGGGACATCGGGCGTGCCCAGCGCGAGGTGGTGTCGCTGATGGATGCCGGCGCGTTCGTCGGCGACGTGATCGATGTGGGGAGCGGCACCGGCGAGAACGCATTGGCGTTGGCCGAAGGCGGCGCACGCGTCCTCGGTATCGACGCATCGCCCCGCGCGGTCGGCAAAGCGATCGGCAAGGCCCGCGACCGGTCACTCGGTGCGATGGCAGAGTTCCTGGTGGCGGATGTGTTCGCCTTGGAAGGGCTGGGGCGAACCTTCGACGTCGCCTTGGACTGTGGGCTGTTCCACGTGTTCGACGACTACGAGCGGCCGGTGTACGCCGCCAGCCTCGCGGGTGTCGTCCGACCGGGCGGCGCGCTGCACCTGCTGTGTTTCAGCGATCGACAGCCGCCGGGTCAGGGGCCGCGTCGGGTGAGTGAACGAGAGATCCGTGACACCTTCACCGACGGGTGGCTGGTCCGCGAGATCGTGCCCGCGATCTTCGAAACGAACTTCGAGGAACCAAACGTGCAGGCATGGCGAGCTTCGATCGACCGGGTCTAGCTCCTTCGGACGGCTCGCCCTGCGACGCATCGCGCCCACCTTCAGCAAGTGCGTGACAGCGCCGATGCTGGAGCCATGTCCCGGGTGTGCTCCTCTTCGACGCTGCGTTCCCAACGTGGCAGCTCGACGATGGAGCTCACACTGATCGTGGCGCTCGCCGCCGCCATGTTGGGCGGGGTCGTGTTGTTCGTCCTGCAATCCACTCGAGTCACCCAGGACGCCACGGGCGATGCACTCGTGCCCAGCGTTCAGGGCTCACCCACCGCCGGAGGACAGCAGGTGAGCTGCACCGAGGGCGGCGCGGATCTGGCGACCACCTCGGTGGATGCCGGATCGGCAGGCGTGCCGATCACCGTGACGGGGTCGGCGGGTCAGGTCGTGGTGTTCACCTCCTCGGATGGGGTCGTCTATCGGTTCGTACTGGGGGGCGACGCGGTCGAGGGCCCGCTACCCCTACACCCGGGGAGCTGGGACGTCGCGTGTTCGATCAATCCTGGGTTCGCACCGGCGTTCGGGTCCGGCGCGGCCTTCATCGTCGCGGATCCTGACGGTGTCTACGTGCCGGCCACTCCCGGATCCGACGTCGCCGCCGGATGTGCGTGGCGAGGGATCCTGGAGTCGTCTTACGAGCGTGACCCAGAAGCGGCGATCCGCGTGGCGCTCGCCGATGACGGGCTTCTCGACAGCGATCAGGTGGAACCTGCCGGCTATCCCACGTCGGGGTTCCAGTCGTATCCGCCTGCCAGCGACGTGTACCGCGTGGTACGAAAGGGCGAGATCCTGGCACGTGTCGACGTCGTGCGAGCCGAGGGCCAGTGGCGCTATTCGGTGCTCGGCTGCGTCGACTGACGTCAGCCGGTAAGGTCCGAGGATCGTGACCGACGCATTCGTTCCTTCCGACTTCGAGGCGCCCCGAGGGCTGAGCACGAGCGACTTCGTGATGGAACCGCTCGGACCTGAGCACAACCAGGCCGACTTCGCGGCGTGGTCCTCGAGCATCGAACACATCAACGCGACGCCGGGTTTCGACGAGCCGGTCGATCCCGACGACCCCGAGCCGTGGCCGCGAGAGATGACGCCGGACGAGAACATGGGTGATCTGGAGATGCACGCGCGACATTTCCGCGATCGGGAAGGGTTCACCTACACGGTGCTCGACCCGTCGGACGGCGACGTGATCGGCTGCGTATACATCTACCCACCGCGCGACGAGGCCCACGATGCACAGGTGCAGTCGTGGGTGCGTGTGTCGCACGCTCATCTGGACGTGCCCTTGTGGCGTGCGGTGAGCGAGTGGCTCGCGAGTGACGCCTGGCCGTTCCAACGGGTTCGGTACGCGCCTCGCGTCGAGGGCTAGCCCCAGTACATGCGGGAAGGCTCGGCCGGCTCGCACCGCACGAACACGTTGCCCTCCTGCAAGCCGAAGGCCGTCACCACTGACTCGGCGACGATCTCCAGGAGCGGCTGGATCTGATCGGGTTCGCGGTTGGCGAACACACGCACCATCGCCGGGTGGGTACCCGCCGGTTGCTCGTGGGGAGCGTCTTCCCCCTCGGCGAAATGCCCCGGCGCGACCGGGTGGAAGATCGCCCACGTCCCCCGTGGTTCCTCCTCCAGGAAGGCTGCAACCGTGGTGGTGATCGAGGTCAGGGCAGCCCGCAGATCGAAGGGTTCGGTGGGCGGCAGGGCGTCGATCTCGATGATGGGCATCGCGTGTCTGAGCCTAGTCGTCCGGCGCCGGTTCCGGGGTCATGACGGCCTCGCCGACGCGTCCGACCTGGCGGAAGCCCACCCGCGCGTACACCCTGGAGATCTCGTCGTCGCCGGCGGACAGGCAGACCGTCGCGACACCGGCCCCGAGCGCATCGGCGACCAACGCGGATGTGACCGCTGCCCCCAACCCCCGGCGGCGGAACGCGGGGAGGCACGCGACGCCGGTCACCTCGGTGACGCCATCGGCGGGTTGATGGCTTCCGCTGGCGACCGGAACCCCGTCGATGGTGGCGACCGCGAGCCTCGTCATCCCTGCCGCCATGCGTGTCCGCGCGAACTCGATCGTCCGGGGATCGAGTGCCGCCGCCACCTCGGGAAGTTGATCGACGCTTGCCGCCCCGATCGAGGTGCCGGGCGCGCCGAACCCGATCATGGCGACAGCGGTGGCGGTCGCGAGGTCCTCGTCGGGATCGAGCAACCTGACCTGCGCTCCCGGTGGGGGCGGCGTCGGCTCGAAGTCCGTGGCTCGCATCGCCATGAGGGGCCGATCCTCGATCGTGAGGCCGGCGTCGGCGGTCGCAGCTCCGACCCCGGGGGCCAGGTCCGCGACCCACTCGAACTGCCGGGGTTGATCGAGTTCTCGCTGGCGATCCACGACCATCCGAACCTCGTCGGCGGCGAACGAGGACTCTCCCGGGCGGGGGCGTGCGTAGTAGCGCCACCCGTCGCCTTGGTTGATGAACAGCGTGAACGGCCCGATCTCCTCGGTGCGTGTGACGCTGCGGGGCACGGCATCGAAGTAGCGATCGAGACGCACGAGCAGTTCTTGTCTGGCATAGGTCATGGGTGCCCAGGCTACGAGGTCGATGAGTGGGCGAGGAGGGCTACTATCAACCTCTATGCCGATACCCGCTCGTCTCAGCATCGTCACGCTGGGTGTCGATGATGTCGCTCGCTCGGTGGCCTTCTATGACGCGCTCGGGTGGCCCCGATGCGACTCTTCAACCGAGGAGATCGCGTGGTTCCGACTCGCTGGTTCCTACCTCGGGGTGTTCGCGCACGGGTCGTTGGCCGCCGACGCTCAACTTCCCGCTGAACCGCGGGCTCCGTTCGGTGGGATCACGATGGCGATCAACGTGGAGACCGAGCAAGGTGTGCTGGACGGGTTGGATGCTGCCGTTGCTGCTGGAGGATCGTTGCTGAAGGCCGCGGAACGCGCGGACTGGGGAGGGTTGTCCGGGTACTTCGCCGATCCGGATGCTCACCCGTGGGAGATCGCCTGGAACCCGTTCTTCCCGATCGATGACCAGGGCGATATCGAGATCACCTGACCTCTGGTTCGGCGCGTCCCCAGCCCATCCTCAGGAACCCTTCGTAAGCTCCCACGATGAGCCGAACGAAGAAGATCGTGATCGGTGTGCTGGTGGCTTTCGTGGTCGTCGGGATCGGTGGCTACGCCCTCGTGGCCCTGACGACCGACGATGCGCCCGAAGCCGCAGCGCTTCCCGCAGACGGCGAAGGCTCGGCACTGCCCGACGCGGGGCTCACCGCCGATTCGTTGGAGGGTGCCTACACCCTGGACGCGTCGCGGTCGTTCGTGGGTTACCGCGTGCGCGAGAAGCTGGCGTCCTTGCCGGCGCCCAACGACGCCGTGGGCCGTACCTCCGATGTGACGGGCTCACTCACCGTGACGGGCCTGGACGTGAACCCGGTCGAAGTGACCGCTGACCTCACCACGCTCACCAGCGATGAAGACTTCCGCGACGAGCGCATCCACACGGTCGGACTCGAATCCGACTCGTTCCCGGAGGCGACCTTCACGTTGACCTCGCCGATCTCGTTCGTCGAGCAGCCGGGCGAGGGGAAGACGGTGGAGACCGACGCCACCGGGACGTTGACGCTGCACGGGGTCACGAACGACGTGACGGTACCTGTGACCGCGCGCTGGACCTCCGGCGGCATCGAGGTGGCCGGCAGCCTGGACATCGTGTTCGCCGACTACCAGATCGAGCCGCCCCGGTTCGGTCCGGTCAACGTCGGTGACGACGGCACGATCGAGTTCGAGCTGGCGTTCGTCCCTTCGGCCTGACCGGCGAGGTCAGTACCGCGCGCCCGATGGCTCGGGCAGCTCGTCCAATGTCGCCATGTCGTCGGCACGAAGCGTGACACCCGCCGCCGCCGCGTTCTCGTCCAGGTAGCGCAGACGCTTCGTGCCGGGGATCGGGATCACGTGATCGCCTTGCGCGAGTGTCCAGGCGATCGCCACTTGTGCGGGTGTGGCGCCGAGTCCTTCGGCCACCACTCGCACGGTCGAGACGATCCCTTGATTGGCCTGGACCGCCTCGGCAGTGAACCGCGGGTTGCGGGAGCGGAAGTCGGTGGTATCGAACGATGCCTCGGTGATCGTGCCCGTCAGGAAGCCTCGCCCTAACGGCGAGAACGGCACGAACGCAGTCCCGTTGGCGGCGCACCACGGCACCACTTCGGCGAGTGCGTCGCGTGTCCAGAGTGAGAGTTCGGACTGCACCGCGGCGACGGGATGGATGGCGTGCATCCGATCGAGCTGATCGACTCCAACTTCGCAGAGACCGATCGCACCGACCTTGCCCGTGCGCACCAGCGACGCGAGCGCACCCCATGACTCCTCCAACGGCACCTTCGGGTCGACGCGATGCAGGTAGTAGAGGTCGATGTGATCGGTGTCCAGACGTCGCAGCGACTCGTCGATCTCGGTGGCGATGCGCTCAGGACGTGCATCGCTCGTGAGTGGGTAGCCCCCGTTGGGCCCGACCAGCAAACCCACCTTGGTCGCGAGGGTCACCTCATCCCGTCGACCCCGAAGGGCCGAACCCACGGCTTCCTCGTTCGTGAACGGTCCGTACACGTCCGCGGTGTCGAAGAACGTGATCCCCAGGTCGATCGCACGGTGGACGAGCGTGACGGGATCGCCCTCGGACGGTGCGTCGACGTACCCGAAGCTCAACGGCATGCACCCGAGCCCGATCGCACCCACGAGTGGGCCATCGGCACCGAGGCGTCGCATGTCGAGGGATGGGGTTGGGTCCACGGATCCACCCTACGGTGCGGGCAACGCAGGGGATGGAATAGCCTCACATCACCAGGGTGTTCCTGCACCGACGAGCGATCGAGGACGAACGATCACGAGGAGCGGACCGACCATGGCGATCAAGCGGATGAATCACGCGGTGTTGTACGTACGTGATGCGGATCGGACGTATGAGTTCTATCGAGACGTGTTGGGGTTCCGAGTCGTGGGGGAGATGCCCGGGGCGAAGTTCCTGCAGGCACCGGACTCGACGAACGACCACGACCTCGCGCTGTTCTCGATCGGCGCCGAGGCAGCAGATTCCACGGCGGGACGCAGCACGGTGGGTCTCTACCACATCGCCTGGGAGGTTCAGACACTGGGCGACCTGCAAGAGATCGCGTTGCGCCTGTCCAACGCCGGTGCTCTCGTGGGCGCCACCGACCACAGCACCACCAAGGCGCTCTACGCCAAAGATCCTGATGGGCTCGAGTTCGAAGTGTGCTGGCTCGTGCCCGAGCGCTTCCTGGATGAAGAGACGGTCGAGGCCAAGACGCAACTGCGACCGCTGAACCTGGACGCAGACATCGAGCGGTACGGCCTGGAGACCGTCGGCGGCGTCTAGTCATCGGAACGGACCTCTTGCTCGGTTCACCACGAACGCCGAGCGCGTTCCCAGGTAGGTCACAGGTTGGGGTGTTCCACTGGTCGAACGCGTCGCTCAGAGGGGGTGGCGCACCGACCGGAGGTGATCACATGCCGATCCGTCCCGATGGCCCATCGTTCGGCGACCACTCGTGGTGGGCGAATGGGCGACCCATCGTCGTGCTCATCATGTTCGCGATCCTGATCGGCGTCCTCGTGTGGGGGGTGCTCCGCCTCTCGTCGTCCTCGACCTCGGGGCCGGCCCCGGTGGCGGATGGGGGTCGCCACGATGGTGCGCTCGAAGAGCTGCGGGTCCGCTACGCTCGCGGCGAGATGACCCGGGAAGAGTTCGTGCAACGGTTCCGAGACCTCGGCGGCACAGGCATCGATCCAACACCGCCTGCCGCCTGATCCATGACGCACCGAGACATGGCCGAGACGCCGGGGTCCCCGTCCTCATCCGACGGGGACCCCGTTCGCGTGTTGGTCGTCGACGACGAATCCAACATCACGGATCTGGTTGCGACGGCGTTGCGATACGAGGGCTTCGAGGTGGCCGACGCGGCTGACGGCAGGGCCGCATTGTCGCTCGTCGATTCCTTCCGTCCGGACCTGATCGTCCTGGACGTGATGCTGCCCGACCTGGATGGGTTCGAGGTCCAACGGCGTCTCATCGAGGACGGCCGGCGAACCCCCGTGGTGTTCCTCACGGCTCGAGACGCCACCGAGGACAAGGTGAAAGGGCTCACGATCGGTGGCGACGACTACGTGACGAAGCCCTTCAGCCTGGAGGAGTTGATCGCGCGCATCCGGACGGTGTTGCGGCGGTCCCAGGGCGCAACACCTTCATCCAACCGTCTGCGGTTCCACGATCTGGAGATGGACGAGGACGCGCACGAGGTTCATCGCGACGACCGCGCGATCGAACTCACCGCCACCGAGTTCAGCTTGCTGCGCTTCCTGCTGATGAACCCCCGCCGGGTGGTGTCGAAGTCGCAGATCCTGGACCATGTCTGGCAGTACGACTTCGGTGGCGATCCCTCCATCGTGGAGACCTACATCAGCTACCTGCGCAAGAAGGTCGACACCCAGGAACCGCACCTGATCCAGACCGTGCGGGGTGTCGGCTACGTGCTGCGCCTACCGCCCGAGTAACCATGTCGTTGCGCGCCCGGCTGCTCGTGGTCACGGTGGCGCTGGTGGCGGTCGGGCTGCTCGCGGCCAGCGTCGCGACGTTCCATTTCACGCGGTCGTTCCTGCTCGACCAGGTCGATGACCAGCTGGCGGCGGCTCGGCCGTTCGCCGCCCAGGCGTTGTCGGAGCCGGCCGGGTTCGGTCCACCTGATGGCACGGTCGCCCTGCCACCGGGGACCTACTCGGAGTACCGAGGTCCTGACGGCACCGTGGTGCGAGGCCGGCCGTGGGGTGTTTCCTCGGGCGGATCGCCTCAACTGCCCGGCACGATCCCGGGCTTGGGTGCCGACACGTCGAGCCCCGTCACGTTCACGACTCGGGTCGGCGGATCCCTGCCGCTCTATCGGGTGATGGCCACTCCGCTTTCCGATGGCGGCACGCTCCTGGTGGCGATCCCCCTCACTGATGTCCATGCGACGTTGCGGCGACTGATCCGCATCGAGGTGGCGGTTGGCATCGTCGTGCTGGCGACGACCGCTGCCCTCGCGTTGTGGCTGGTGCGGGTTGGGCTGAAGCCGCTCCAAGGCATCGGTGACACCGCCGGTTCGATCGCGGCTGGTGACCTCAGCCAGCGTGTCGCGCCGGCGGACGAGCGCACCGAGGTGGGCAGGCTGGGCCTCGCCCTCAACGCCATGCTGACGCAGATCGAAGCCGCATTCGAGGAACGGCGTGCGTCCGAGAACCGCCTGCGTCGGTTCGTCGCCGACGCCTCGCACGAGCTGCGTACGCCCTTGACATCCATCCGCGGCTACGCCGAGCTGTTCCGTCGTGGGGCGGGTGCCCGGCCTGAAGATCTGGAGAAATCGATGGCGCGCATCGAGGCGGAAGCATCGCGCATGGGCGTGCTGGTCGATGATCTGTTGTTGTTGGCCCGGCTCGACCAGGGCCGTCCCCTGGAGCGTGATCAGGTCAACCTGGGCACGATCGCCACCGAAGCGGTCGATGCTGCCCGCGCGATCGAGCCAGCCCTCCCGATCGACATCGAGATCGGCGGTGTGACCGATCTCGTGGGCGACGCTGGGCGACTGCGGCAAGTGATCGACAACGTGCTCGACAATGCGAGGGTGCACACCCCGCAGGGGACGCCGATCCACGTGCATGTCCAGGGTGCGGACGACGGCGTCACGCTCACGGTGAGCGATGAAGGCCCAGGGCTTTCTGCTGAAGCGACTGCACGGGTGTTCGAGCGGTTCTACCGGGGTGACCCCGCGCGCTCCAGGCAGACGGGGGGCGCGGGACTGGGCCTGTCGATCGTTTCGGCGATCGTCGATGCGCACGGTGGCACCGTGCGCCTGCCCGAGTCCGGCCCGGGCGAACCTGCCGGTGCGAGCTTCCAGGTGTGGCTGCCCTTGGTGCCCCCGCCCGAACCGCCATTGGGTTAGGTTGAACCATCCCATCGAGCTGGGGAGGTCGACGATGGCAGGCGTGACCAAGGGGACGGGGACGCCCGAGGATCCGTGGTTGTTGACCACGCCACCTGGGCAGTCGGAGTATCAGGTCTATCGCGATGAGGCGGCGGATCCGCCGGCCCTGATGTGTGTGGTGGGCACCACGAAACTCAGCTACCACCTGCGGTGCCTCGAGGACCTGCACGCGATGCTCACCGAGCACGGCGATTGGATGCCCTTGGGCAACGCCGATGAGCAGAAGCCCGCGAAGGAAGGCACCGTGGAGGCCTGGGCACGGTCGACCGACAACCCAGTGGGTGGTTGGTACGGGCTCCGGAAGGGGTACCGGGGCCGGTTCGGCAACTACGTGCCACCCGTGATGGAGGTCCTCGGTCTCGCTGAGGTCGAACACAACCCTCGCAACAACAGCATGCGCGCCATCTGAGCGCCCGGGAAGCGCTTGCCCGCCGAAGGTCCTGACCGGCTCGGTCTCAACGGCCCCTCGTCCATGCGTCCGGGCCATCTACGTTATGGGTGGGAGGTGTGGTGACATGTCGACACTCGTTGCGTATGCAAGTAAACACGGCGCCACCGAAGGGATCGCGCGCGCGATCACCGATCGATTGTGCGATCGGGGGGTCGAGGCGGAAGCCCGGCCTGTGCACGACCTGCACGGGCTCGACGGCGTGGACGCGGTGGTGGTGGGTAGCGCCATCTACGCGGGCTCGTGGATGAAGGATGCGATGTCGTTCGTCCACTCGTTCGCGCCCGCGATGCGACCCCTCCCCGTGTGGCTCTTCAGCAGTGGCCCCTTGGGGACGGAGGTGAAGGACGACGATGAGCAACCGAAGCAACTCGAGGAGTTGCGTGAGCTCTTGGAACCTGAGGGCCATGTCGTCTTCTTCGGTGCGCTCGACCCCGAGGAGCTGGGCTTCAGCGAGCGGATGATCATCAAAGCTGTCCGCGCACCGAGCGGGGACTTCCGAGATTGGGAGGCGATCCGGGGTTGGGCCGATGGCATCGCCGAGACGCTCAACGCCGCATGAACCGAGGCTAGGCTGGTGAGGTGCCCCGCGCCCAGTTGGGTCGGCTGGTCGCTACCGGTCGACACCGAGCGTGATCAACCCCAGGTAGCCATCACCGTCTCCGGACAGGGTCAGCACCAAGGCGGGGTCGAAGATGCCGTCCGAATCGTTCGTCGTCGTGCGCTGACCGTTGGCCGAGTACGGCTCGTTCGCGTAGACGGCGTCGGTCAAGGAGTCGTCGAAGTACAGCTGACTCGTGAGGAGTGTGGCGCTGTCGAGGTGGACCTTGGTGTGGATGTGCACGGTTCGTCCCGCGTACCACCCTGGGTAGACCGTGCGGAACTCTGCGATGCCATCGGCGTTCGTGACCTGGGCGCCTCGCAGGTACGTCTCCTCATCGGTGCGGCCTCCGCCCGGCCCGCCTTGGGAGGCTGCTTCGAACCCCGAGTACAGCCCGTCCGCATCGCAGTGCCAGATGTCGACCACCGCGTTGGCGATGGAGGTGCAGGCGCCGGCTTCCTGGACCCGGATCCCCAGCCGAAATGGGATGCCCAGGCGGTCCTCGGTGATGTCGGTGCGGATCGAGTCGACGTCGAAGTAGTACGGACCTTCTGTCTCTTCGGGTGAGAGCGTGCAGGTTGCGGCTCCGTCGAACATGGCGGCGAGATCGGTGCCGACCGGACTCTGCGGTTGGACCGTGGCCGTCGCTCCCTCGCTGGTCGCCACGGCGGTGCTGGTGATCGACGTCGTCGTGTCGCCGCTACAGGCTTCGAGCAGCACGCCCAGGCTCACCGTGCCGATCGCTGCCAGCGCCGTCCTCCGGGTGATCGGTGTCGTCATGACCACACCATGGTGCATCAACCTGAGTGGAGCCTGTGCATCCGGTGTGAGGTAGGTGGTTAGCCTGCCCACTATGGAGCGATGGAAAGGACGGCAGGGAGTCTTGAGCTCCGGACGAAGGCGGAGGGTTGCGGTGCCCTTCGGTGTGCTCTCCCTGGTCGTGGCTGCCTCGTGCACGACGTCGCCCACTTCAGCCCCGACGAGCCCCCCGACGCCTGGCCCGTCGCCGTCCTCGGAGGCGTTCCACGTCCAGCCGTGCGCGGGCGAATCGAACGATCGGTGCGGGTGGATCGACGCTCCTCGACGCTGGGCCTCGCCGGATGACGACACGATCCGGGTGCGGTTCCGTGTCGTGAGCCGGAGTGATCCTGACGCGGCGGCGCAGGAACCGATCGTGGCGATGGAAGGCGGGCCTGGGTACGGCTCGATCGGGTCGGTGGGGAGCTACCGGATCCTGTTCGGGCCACTGCTACAGACGCGGGATCTGATCGTGATGGACCAACGCGGAACGGGTGGTTCCGAGGCGATCAAGTGCCCAGACCTGCAGCGAGGGCGCGGAGACTACGTCGACGCCGTGACCGCATGTGCGGAGCAACTCGGCGCGAACGCGAACACCTACGGCAGCGCCGCCGCCGCCGACGATCTGGCCGCGATCTTGGCCGGCCTGGGGGTCGGGTCCGTCAACGTCTATGGCGATTCATACGGGACCTATCTGGCACAGGTGTTCGCCTTGCGTCACCCGGAACAGGTCAGGGCGCTGGTGCTCGACGGGGCCTACGACGACGACTTCGATCCATTCGCGCGCGATGCCGCCGGAGCGCTCGCGCGGTCGTGGACGACGTTGTGTCGGCGGGCGGGGACCTGTCCGAACATCTCGCAGGACATCCG
>DATDJD010000033.1:0-10194 GCA_036520695.1 Actinomycetota bacterium | reverse complement strand
CGCGCGTACTCGACCCGGCCGATGAACAGCGAGTGATCGCCACCCCAGGCCGAACGCACGACACGCGCCACCAGGTGCGCGAGGGCCCCGTCGACCAAGGGGGTGTCCCGAACCGAGACGAAGGCAGGCTCGCCGGCACCGTCGAGCCGCCGTCCCGCGAAGTGGTCGGACAGCACACGCTGATCGTCGGCGAGCACGTTGATCCCGAACCTTCGCCCCTCGTTGAGCAGCTGGTGCATCCTGGCCCGGCGATCGACGGAGATCACCACCAACGGCGGTGCGAGCGACACCGACATGAACGCGTTCGCCGTCATACCGTGCACCTGGTCGCCCGCCAAGGTCGTGACGATCGTGACGCCGGTCGCGAACATGCCCAACGTTCGCCGGAACGCCACCGCAGGGTCCTGACCGGGTTCGCCCTCGATCTCGATCGATTCCTCATCGAGGTGGTCGTCCAGGAACGCCGCCCCGATGCCATCGGGCATGCCGCTGATGGCCGGCAGCCGCAGGTCGAACTCGACCGGCGCAGAGACTTCCTCGTCGCTCACCGGTTCACACTAGCTCCATGGGTACGGCGAGTTGCTCACGGGGTGCAGCCGGCCCGCCGCGAACCGTGAGTAGCGGAACGGTTCCAACAGCGGCTGCGACTCACCCATGACCTCCTTCGCCACCAGCGCACCGACACCGATCATCTTGTAGCCGTGGTTGGAGTCGGCGACCACGTACACGTTCTCGCTGAACGTGTCGAAGATCGGGAAGCTGTCCGGGCTGAACGCCCCGATACCGCCGGTCGGCGCCTTGCGGTACAGGTCGCGCTTACCTTCGAAGCGCTTGTGGCAGTGAGCGAGCGCCGACGTCCACATGCGCTCGAACTCGGGCGTCACGACGTATTCGGTCGAGTGCTCGCCGTAGGGGTCGACAGCGACGTCATCGGCGGGTTGCTGCACGATCCAGGGCATCGCGCCGCCCTGGACACCGCCGAAGTTGAAGTCGGGCTTGTAGTAAACGCCCCAGAGTTCGTCGGTCACGAGCGAGCCGTCGGTGTCGTCGATCAGCGGGGCGTCGGTGTCGATGTGCACCACGGGGGGCATGTGCCCCTCGTTGTCGACCAACACGTTCGGATCGACGCCGAGCGTTCCCTCCTGAAGGCACCAATACGTCCACGTGGGCCACTCGTGATCCGTGCCGTCGGTCCCACGGACGACGGTCGTGGAAGGCAGGTCGAGCATGTGCCACAGATCGCGTACCCACGGGCCCGCCGCCACGATCACCGAGTCACACGCGATCGTGCCCTGGTCGGTCTCGACATGGGTGACGGCGCCGCCGGCCCGTGTGAGACCCGTGACGGTGACCGGCGCCAACAACCGAACGCCGAGCGATTCCGACTTGGCGCGGAGCCCTCGCATCGACGGCATGTTCTCTGCGTAGCCACCCTGTTCCTCGTGCAGCACGATCGACACGCCTTGTGCCTGCCAGTCCGAGAAGATGCCTTCCATGTAACGGCTGCAGTCGTCCCGGCCCTGGATCAGACGTGACCGGTAGCCGATCGCCTGCTGCTCGGTGTAGATCTGCGCGACGTCGTCGGCCATGACGTCGGGTGCGAGCTGTAGATAGCCGATCGGGTGGTAGTGGAACGTCTCGGGGTCGGACTCCCAGACCGACACCGAGTGCGCCATGAGTTCGCGCATCGCGGGCTGGAAGTAGTTGTTGCGGATCACGCCACACGCGATGCCCGACGGGCCGGCGCCGACACCGGTCTTGTCCAGCACCACCACATCGGCCCCAGAACCCATCCCGGACGCTTCGAGTTGTCTGGCAAGGTGCCACGCCGTGGACAGGCCGTGGATACCTGCCCCGATGACGACGAAGCGGGCGGACTCAGGCACACTCATGGTGCTGCCTCATCTCCTCGCGGCTCGCGGGCCGGGCACACGCAGAACACGGTGCCCCAGGGATCGGCCATGGTGGTCCAGGTTATGAAGCCTTCGGCGGTCTCGTCGACGGTCCACTCGATCGACGCACCGAGCGCGGCGAGGCGGGCAACCTCCGCGTCCGGATCATCCACACGCAGGTCGAGGTGGACCGGGGCCTTGCCGAGCGTGACGGTCCCGACCTGTTGGATCACGAGGCGGGGACGGGGATCTCCTGCCGGCGGCGCGATGACGATGTAAGGATCCCGTTCGTACAGGCGCTCGAACCCGAGCACATCGGCCCACCACGCTGCGACCGGTTCGGCATCCAGCGCGTCCATCGTGATCTCCAGGCTCGTCGTCATGGCACCGGCACCTCGGCGGTTCGGGCATGACGGCGCGCGCGAGCCGCGTCGACGAACTCGCGCCAGATACCCAGGCTGGCCTCGTCATCCTGCCATTCCTCGTGCAGCTCCCACTGCACGCCCAGCACGAACGCCGATGCCGAGGGCATCTCGATGGCCTCGATCGTCCCATGGGGTGCCGCCGCGGTCGCGATCAGACCGTCCCCCACGTCGCGGATCGCCTGGTGGTGATAACTGTCGACCTCAGCTCGTTCGCCCAAGTGCGCGGCCAGGATCGAACCCGGCGCGATGTCGACCGGATGGGTCGGATGCGAGGGGCGGGGTTCATCGGCGAGTGTCGCGGCGACGAGTGCTCGCCACTCGTCCCACTTCGCACCCGGATGGTCCGCGCCGCCCTCGGGGAACTCATCGAGGTCGCCGTACAACGTGCCCCCGAAGGCGACGTTGAGGATCTGGCACCCCCGACAGATCCCTAGGAGAGGCACCCCACCATCGACCGCGAGACGCGCGTAGTCCAACTCGATCTCGTCCAGCTTCCAGGCGGGGGGCAGCTGTCCGGGGTGAGGATCGCGGCGACCGTACCTGGCGGGGTCGATGTCGCGTCCCCCCGCCAATACCAGGGCGTCGGCCCGGTCGATCGCATCGCGCCGGTCTGCAGGGTCGTCCAGGTAGGGCAGGAGCACGGGGAACCCGCCGGAGGCCAGCACGGGGCGCGGGTACCCGACGCCGTAGTAGTCGCCGTAGTCCGCGAACCCCTCGGAGATCATCACGAGGGGTCGAGCGGCCCCGCCGTCTATGGCGACCATCCCTCGTCGACGCCCTTCAGTGCCCTGCGGGCTTCTCCCAGCCTTCGAGGACCGGCGCGTGATAGTCGGCGCCCACGGTCGGTGAGCCGTCGACCCACGAACCCAACTCGGGCTGAGGGAACTTCACGTGCTTGGCCTTGAGCTGCACGCCGTAGGAGTTGCCCGACACCAGGTGCTTCATGAGCACCTTGCGGGCGATCTCGTCTTCGCGCCCAGCGGGGATCGGGAAGTAGATCTTGATGAACGAGTTGGAGTTGCGGTCGAAGACCGCCGCCTCGCCGTCTTCCTGCAGCAGGTGGATGTCTTCGAGCCAGTTGAGATCCTCACCCGGGGTGAGGGCGTCCAGGTCGACGTCGTCGAGCAGCGAGATGTCCTCTTGGTAGTCGAACCGCCGACCCGCGAGTTCCTCGGCGTCGATGCCGATCTTCGTGCTCAGATGCTGTTCGCTCATCGTGGCTCCTAGGAGGTGGGCATCTGGCCAGAATCGGCCAGGTACTTCTGCATCATCGACTTGAGCTCGTCCAGGGTCTTCTGCTCGGTGACGCCGGGGATGTAGTCGGTGCCGGCCAGCGGCACCTTCGCCATCGCGGAGGCTTCCACCGTAAGCGCGCACAGATCCTCGGGCTCCAGGCTGTGGACGTTGGTCTTGCCGCAGGCACGCGCCAACATCTGCAGCTCCATCGTCATCGCCGTGAGGAAGTTGTACACACGCGTCGCGGCGGCATCGACCTCGAGGCGCTTGCGCAACTCCGGATCCTGCGTCGTGATCCCGACCGGGCAACGCCCGGTGTGGCAGTGGTAGCACTGACCCGCCGGTACACCGATCGTGCCCTCGTAGTCCGTGACCCCCGGGATCTCCTTGTTGCAGTTGAGCGCCATCAGCGAGGAGTGACCGATCGCGACGGCCTTGGCGCCCAACGCGATGCACTTGGCGACGTCGCCACCGTTGCGGATGCCGCCGGCGACGACCAGGTCGATCTCGTCCGCGAGGCCCACGTCTTCGAGGGCACGGCGAGCCTCGGGGATCGCCGCCATCAGTGGGATGCCCGTCTCCTCCGCGGCGATGTGGGGTCCCGCTCCGGTCGAGCCTTCCGCCCCGTCGAGGTAGATCGAGTCGGGCCCGCACTTGGCGGCCATGCGCACGTCGTCGTAGACCCGCGCCGCGCCGAGCTTCAACTGGATCGGCACTTGGTAGTCGGTCGCCTCACGGATCTCCTGGATCTTCAGCGACAGATCATCAGGCCCCAACCAGTCAGGGTGGCGCGCGGGCGAGCGCTGGTCGATGCCCGCGGGCAGCGAGCGCATCTCCGCGACCTGTTCGGTGACCTTCTGGCCCATGAGGTGCCCGCCGACCCCCACCTTGCAGCCCTGGCCGATGAAGAACTCGATCGCGTCCGCGAGCATCATGTGGTGCGGGTTGAAGCCGTACCGGGACTGGATCACCTGGTAGAACCACTTCGTCGACAGGTCACGCTCGGGCGGGATCATGCCGCCCTCACCCGAGCACGTGGCGGTGCCCGCCATCGAAGCGCCCTTGGCGAGCGCCATCTTCGCCTCAAGGGACAGCGCGCCGAAGCTCATACCGGTGATGTAGATCGGGATGTCGAGTTCGAGCGGGTTCTTCGCGAACCGCGCGCCGATCACCGTCTTCGTCTCGCACTTCTCGCGGTAGCCCTCGATCACGAACCGCGTCAGCGTGCCCGGCATGAACATCAGCTGATCCCAGTGCGGGATCGGTTTGAACATGGAGAACCCACGCATGCGGTAGCGACCGAGTTCGGACTTCACGTGGATGTCGTTGATGACGTCCTCCGTGAAGATCGGGCTCCGCCCGAGCACATCCTGTTTCGAGGAAACGTCGATCTCGTCAGCCATATCGTCTCCTCAGTGGATCACGAGCTTCTTCTCGGAAGGCTCGAGGTTGTCGTAGTTGTAGAGGACCTTGCCGCACACGAACTTGGTGAAGCTGTCGGGCTTGTCCATGCCGTACGTCGTGAACTTCCGATCGATCATCGCCTGGTCCTCAGGCGTCATCTCGGCCTCGACACAGTCGATGCCCAACGACTTGACGGTGCCGCCGACGTAGATCTCCCCGTCGTACATGGAGTCGCCCAGGCCGGGCCCCACGTCACCGCAGATGATCTGACGTCCGCGCTGCATCATGAACGCCGTCATCGTGCCGGCGTCTCCGCCCACGATGATCGTGCCGCCCTTCTGATCGATGCCGGTCCGCGCGCCGACGTTGCCCTTGACCACCAGGTCACCGCCGCGGATCGCGGCGCCGGCCAGCGAGCCTGCAACCTTCTCGATCACGACCACGCCCGACATCATGTTCTCGGCGACCGACCACCCCACCCGGCCGGTGATCGTGATCTCAGGACCATCGATCAACCCGACACCGAAGTAGCCGAGGCTGCCCTCGAACGTGATCCGGCACCGCTGCAGGATGCCGACACCGATCGAGTGCTTCGCGCCGGGGTTCTGCACGATGACGTCGCCGATGCCCTCCTCGTAGATCAGCCTGCGCAGTTCCAGGTTGATCTGTCGGGTCGTGAGATCGTCGGCGTCGAAGGTCGCCGTGCCGTCCTGCACCTGCGCCACGTTCGGTGCCTTCGCGTCGGGCTCGGAGAGCCCTCGCACGTCGTAGTTGATCGTTCGTTCGCCGGTGGCTACCTGCTCCATACCAACACCTGTCCCTCATACGGGTCGGACGTTTCGATCTCGCGATCCAACACGGTGCGGATCGCGATCTCCTCAGATGCCATGACCACCAGCTCATCGGACTCATAGAGCACGAGCGGCTTCGCTGCCATCTCGTCCTTGGCGACGCCCAGCGAATCGCCGGTCACGGCCATGTACGTGAAGACGCCGTCGAGTTCATCGAGGCTGCGCTTCATCGCGTCTTGGAGCGAGTCGCCGTCGGACATGCGCTCGGCCAGATACACGGCGATGATCTCGGAGTCGCACTCGGACTGGAACCGGTGTCCCGAGGCTTCCAGCCGCCGTCGCCACTGGAAGTAGTTCGTGAGCTGTCCGTTGTGCACCACCGCGACGTCGGAGAACGGATAGGCCCAGTAGGGGTGGGCTCCGGAGATGTCGACGTCGGATTCGGTCGCCATGCGGCAATGGCCGATCGCGTGGGTGCCACGGAAGGACCCGAGGTCGTACATCGTCGACACCTGGGCGGCATCGCCGAGGTCTTTCACGATCTCGAGCGAGTGACCGAGCGATAACACCTCGCACCCAGGCACATCTTCGACGTAGTCGGCGAGCGCCTTCAGGTCACCGTCGTAACGCACCAGCGCCCGGTAGGCATACTCGGTCTCGGTCTCCACCCGGTCGATGTGGGCGCCGATCTTGCCAAGTCGCGACTCCACCTCCTGGCGATGACGATCCAACCGTTCGCGGAAATCGAAGTCCCTTGGGTCGTTCGCATCCGCCAGCTTGAACCGGATCACCACCATCTCTGTCGGTGGTCCGAACAACGCGAAGCCGGTGGAGTCGGGCCCGCGATGCTTCATCGACTGAAGCATGCTGGTCATCTCCGACCCCACGTCGGACTCCGTGTCGCGATGGATGATGCCTGCGATGCCGCACATATGGGGATCTGGCTCCTTTCGCCCGAACGCTTGCGTCGCTACGGCAAGATGTCCAGGTACTCCTCGACGTCCCAATCGGAAACGGTCGCCAAGAACCGCTCCCACTCGTCTCGCTTGTAGTGCATGAACACGCGCTCCATGTCGCCTGGGAGCGCACCCATCACGACCTCATCGGCCTCGAGCGCGTCGAGCGCTTCCCCGAGGCTGGTGGGGATCCGGACAACTTCCTTGCCGCCGGCGATCGCCTCGTAGATGTTGCGCTCCTCCGGCTCCCCGGGGTCGATCTTGTTATCGATGCCGTCCTGCATCGCGAGCAACAATCCCGCGAACGACAGGTACGGGTTCACCGATGAGTCGACCGAGCGGTATTCGAACCGTCCGGGCGCGGAGATCCGCAGGCCCGTCGTACGGTTCTGGAACCCCCAGTCCGCGAAGATCGGTGCCCAGAACCCCGCGTCCCACAACCGGCGATACGAGTTGACGGTCGGCGAGGACAAACAGGTGAGCGCCCGCAGGTGCTTGATGATGCCGCCGATCGCCCACAGTCCGATCTGGCCGGGCATCTGCGGATCGTCGCCCTCGGGCATGAACTTGTTCTCGTCGCCGTCCCACAGCGAGATGTTGTGGTGACACCCGTTCGCCGACACACCCATGAACGGCTTGGGCATGAAGCACGCGAACGCGTCCAGCTCCCGCCCCACCTGTCGGCAGATCTGGCGGTAGGTAGTGAGCCGGTCGGCGGTCTTGTCGGCGTGGTCGAAGTTGAAATTCAGCTCGAGCTGGCCCGGCGCGTCCTCGTGGTCGCCCTGGATCATGTCCAGATCCATCGCCTTGCCGTACTCCATGACCTTGTGGATCAACGGCTGCAGCTCGGAGAACTGATCGATGTGGTAGCAGTACGGCTTGGTCTTGCCCTCGACGGTGGGCTTGCCGTCGGCGTCGACCTTCAGCCACATCATCTCGGGCTCGGTGCCGGCCCGCAGATGCAGACCGGTGTCCTCGGTGAACTTCGCGTGGATGCGCTTGAGGTTGCCCCGGCAGTCCGACGTGAGGAACGCGCCGCCGTCCACTTCCTCTTCCCGTCCGCGGAACAACGTGCACCACACACGCGCCGTCTTGGGGTCCCACGGCAAGACGTTGAACGTCTCGGGTTCAGCGATGCCGACCAGCTCGCGGGCTTCAGGCCCATAGCCGATGTAGTTGCCGTGGCGGTCGGTGAACAGGTTCGCTGTGGATCCATAGACCAGTTGGAAACCGGCGTTCGCGATGCGCTCCCAGTGGGCGGCGGGGATGCCCTTCCCCATGATGCGACCCGTCACCGATACGAACTGGTAGTACATGTACTCGACGCCCTGTTCGACGATCTGGCGTTGCACCGCCTCGATCGCCTCGGCGCGACCGGGCTGGCCCACGAACCCTTCGAGATCGCTCGTCACCGTTCCCCCTTCCACTGCGCGCACGGCGCAGGCATCGGCGGTCGCCCTCGGACGGGTATCCGCGCGCCGATCGTACGCGGAACGATCCGTGCGCGTTGACCGTCGTCTCGCTAGGCCAGCGTAGCTTGCGACGCCATCGGGACATCCTGTGCCACCTACTGTAGTTACGCTGGGCGGTATGTGCACTGTTGCCATACAGCGCCACACGGTCGCGTTTGACGGACCCCGGGGGTCGGCGTAGCGTCGCCGCGCGCATATGGGTACCAAACACACCACACGGCACGAGCCCGCGGCGGCCGCACTCCCTCGGCTCACCGACGAACGCGCATACCTGTACGGGATCATCCGCACGATCGGCGCCGGTCCTGACCTGCGATCGATCCTGTCGGGCGTCGTGCGACTGGCCACGGAAGCGACCCAGTGTCACGCCTGCTTGATCTGGTTCCTCGAAGGTGACCGGCTGGTCCTGCGTGCTTCGTCAGAGCCGTACGCCTCGTTCGCCGGCAGCATCAGCGTCGCCATGGGCGAGGGGCTCGTGGGCTGGGTCGCGCGCACGAAACGCTCAGCGTTCATCGAAGACGGCGCCCTGGATGACCCCAGGGTGAAGTACTTCCCGGAACTCGACGAAGAGCACTTCCAGTCGCTGGTCTCGGTGCCCGTGTTCGGACGCGATGGCGAGGTCATGGGCGTGATCTCTCTCCATGCGGAAGCCCCGCACGAGTTCGCGCGGGAGGACTTGGAGTTCCTCGAACACACGGCCTCACTCACAGCCGGCGCGGTCGAGAACGCGCGCCTGTACGAGGAGAGCACCGCCCGGGTCGACGTGCTGACCGATCTCTCGCGCTTGTCCAGACGGATCGCTGCCTCCAGTGCGATCGATGAGCTCCTCACCGCGGTCGTCGGGGGAACCCGTGACCTACTGGGCGCCACCCGATGCGAGATCTACATCGCCGATGTCGATGGGGTCTTGCGACCCTCGACCTCCGGACCTGGGGAGAGCGGACCATCGCCGGTCGTGCGCGACCTCGTCGAACGCATCCAACGACACCCCACGGAGCCCCGCGACTCCACCGAGCTGGCCCGGGCCTTGTGGGGACCCCACCTTGAGGGCACACCCTTGTTCGCTCCGCTGACGGTGGGCGACGATCTCTTAGGACTGCTCGCCGTCCTCACGCCTTCACCCGCCCCGGCGTCCGAGACCGCGCTGGCCGCCATCGCTGCGCACACGGCCGTCGCGATCCGACAGCACGAACTGGTGGAACGCCTCCTCGAGAAGAACCTGGTCTCTGAGTTCTTCGCCGCCCTCTCACGTCGGGACGCACCTGCCGGTCGCGCAGCCTCGCTCGCCGCACGTCTAGGCGTGGACCTGGAGTGTCCGCACCTCGTCGTTGCGGTGACGCTCTGGACCGACGGACGCGACGAACGCCAGGGCAGAGGAGCAGGTCCCGGGTGGAACGGATTGGCCGCACGGATCGAGAGCGTCCTGACCGCACGGATCCAAGGAGTATCGATCGACCGTGCCGACCGAACGATCCGCGCCTTGATCCCCGTTTCGAACCGCTCGGTCGATGCCGTAGAGGAGCTTCGCGCCGCCCTCGCACACCTGGGTGATCCACCGGTGACGGTCGGTGTCTCCGATCCGTACGCCGGTTCGGACCCCTTCCCGGCTGCGTTCGCCGAAGCGGCTGCAGCTGCCGAGATCGGGGCACTACTCAGAGATGGGCCGGGCGTGGCCGAGTTCCGGGACCTGGGGGCGTTCCGCTATCTGCTGAGCTCTCCCGACCTCGCACGTGACGTCGACCGTCAACGACTGGATCGACTGCTGGCCTACGATCAGCGACGCGGGACGACCTTGTTGGACACCCTGGAGAGATTCCTGGACGAACGAGGCAACGTCGTCGGGACCGCCAGAGGGCTGTACATCCACCCCAACACCTTGCGACAGCGACTGGAACGGATCGAAACCGAAACAGGCCTCGACCTGGACCGCGACGACTGGCTCTCGCTGGCGATCGCGGTCAAGGTCGTGAAGTTGGAATACCTGCGGAACCGGTCGTCCCCGCAGGGCTGACGGAATC
>DATDJD010000032.1:0-4725 GCA_036520695.1 Actinomycetota bacterium | reverse complement strand
TGGCCGATACGGCGGCCGGGCTCGCCGTTCGGACGAAGCTCGAGCCTGGCCGACGCCACGTGACGATCTCGCTGAACGTCAACTACCTCTCGGCAGCATCGCCGGGCACGATCGATGCCCGCGGTCGCGCCGTGCGCGTGGGCAGACAGATCGCCTACGCCGAGGCGGAGATCACCGATGCGAACGGCAAGGTGCTGGCGACGGCGCAGGCAACCATGGCCATCAACGCTGACCGCTCTGCCAGGGTTGATTGACTAGTACTCGACGTCGATGCCCTGCATCGCCTCAGGGAGCTGCGAGAGCACGCCTTGCAGGCCGAGCAGGAGGCCCATGTTCCCCGCGACCTTGATCTTGCCGGTCATGAAGGCGGTGACGGGCGAGACCTCGGATCGAGCCAGGCCCACCGCGGTCTCATAGCTCTGCGTGATCGTGGCGTCGGAGTTCTCAGCGTCGCCAACCCCCATATCGATGGTCTGGTCCACGATGCGGATCCAGTACCGCGTGTCGACGTCGCCTCCGGTGATCACCTGCTGGATCGTGGCGTCGTGGCCGATCGCCGCCTCCCGAAACGCATCGCTCGCATTGAGCTGAGACTTCAAGGCATCGGCCCACTCGTCGGATAGGAACTTCACGGCCACGGTCTCAGCTCCTCGTACACAGGTCTCGGTCAGGAAACGGATCCCGGGGAGTATAGGCGGGCGCGATGACTAGGCTCCGGTGTCGGCGAACCAGCCGGGATCGGTGAGATGCGAGGCGTCGGAGAGGAACCAGGCCAGCCGTTCTTCTCCCCTGATCACCACCGTGTTGAGGGACGTGTTCTCGGGCAGGAAGAACATATCCTGGTCACGGATACCAAGGATGTGCGCGAAGTAGGCGTTGATGACACCGCCGTGAGCCACCACGACCACGTCGCCTGAGGGGTGGGTGGCGATGATGTCTTCGACCGCCACCACGCATCGGCGCGCGAACACCTCACCCGACTCGCTGCCCGGAGCCAAGTGCCACGCCGGGTTCTGGTTTCGGAACAGCTCGATCGCCTCGGGATGCTCGCGGAAGATCTCCTCGAAATCCTTCTCCTCCCACCCGCCGCCGAACCACTCACACAGATCGTCGCGCTCACGCACCTCGATGCCGATGCGCTCGGCGTAGACCTGCGCCGTCTGACGTGCTCGCGACAGGGTCGAGGAGTAGAGGGCGGCCGGGACAGGTAGCAGCGAGAGCCGGTCTGCCAGCAGGCGCGATTGCTCCAGTCCCACCTCCCCCAGCGGCGGGTCGTACTGCTCGCCACGTGGCGTGGTGAGCCGGGCGGTGGAGTCGTAGTCCGGACGACCATGCCGGATCAGATAGAGGCGGCGTTCCATCACGGGGTGGGTCCCTCCTGGGGTTGGCGGGCGGGTGCGCTCAGGCGCCGTGCGTGACGCGCACGCCACTCATCGGCATAGGAGCTGACATCCTCTCGCAACCAGATCCGACCCGACGCCAGCGTGATGATGGGTTCGGGGAACGAGCCGCGGTCGATGTAGGTGATCACCCGCCGCTTGTCCCAGCCCATGATCTCGGCGGCCTCGGCAACCCCTACCACCGTGGGGATCACCTCCACCGTGAGCTCGACATCATCGTGGCCGACCGTGTCGCGGAGTTGCTGGTAGCACTCATACCGGCTGACCCCCGTCACCTCGATGAACGCCGGAGCATCCAGGATGCGGGCATAGAACCGCCCTCCGGTTTCCCACATGCGAGCCCGAACCTGGTGTGGCACGACCTCACCAACCGCAACAGGGCAGGATGTAGTGACAGCTGGGGCACTTGTAGTGGGCGTGCTCGGGTTCCATGGGGTGCCCGCACAGATCGCAGGGCAGCCGCTTGGACTCGGTCACGATGACGCACGAACGGTCCGCGTCGGAGGAGACCGCGGGAGTAGCGATGTCGGGCTGCATCACGGCATCGTAGCGGTGGTCACCGACTACATCCCGGAAGGTGGAGCACGATAGGTGCCCGTGCGCCGGAGTTCCGACCGCCAGCACTCGGTGTGCCAGTGTCGGCGCGCATCGGCGTCGCCGTCCGGCACGACGACCAAGTGCCAGATGCCGGCACGAACCACGTGGTCACAGCCCGGACACCGGTACTCCTTCTGCCCGCCGACGTTGCGAACGTCGAAACCGGGCACCTGCGCCCAGATCGGTGCGTCGGCGCGTGCCGGTGGCGCCTCGGGCGCTTCGTAGAACTGGGGATCGCGACGGTTCTTGCGAGGCATGCTGGTTCACGCTCCCCCGTGGTCACGCATGAACGCGGCGACGACGAGTGCGATCGACGCGGCTGCCTCGCGCGGATCGCGCTTGGCGCCTCTGACCTCGAACGAGTGGCCTCCCCCTTCGATCGGATACACGGTCGCCTTTGACCCGAGCTTCGCGATCACCGGCTCGAGGACCTCGGCCGTCGCGAACGGGTCGCGGGTTCCTTCGACGAAGAGCATCGGCACCTCGATCCCGTACAGATGCTCGTCACGGACGCGTTCGGGCTTGCCGGGCGGGTGAAGCGGGTACCCCAGGAACACCAATCCGGCAGCGGGCATGGCACCCTCAGCGACCGCCATCGATGCCATGCGTCCGCCGAACGATTTCCCGCTCGCCCAGATCGGTTCGCCCTCGCTCGCCGAGCGCGAACGGGCGCACTCGAACGCGGCGTTCCACGCTGCGATCGCGACCGGGGGCCGGTCGGGGGCGCGCTTCTTCTCACCCTCCATGTAGGGGAAGTTGAAACGGAGCGTCGCGACACCTTCGTCGTTCATGCCTCGCGTGAAGCCGACCATGAACGGGTGGTCGAGGCCGGCGCCGGCACCATGGGCGACCACGATCGTCGACCGGGCGCCGGACGGGCGAGCGTAGGCGCCGGACACCGGCCCTTTGTCGGGCACGTCGATCTGAAGGCGTTCCTCGGGAGCGGACATGCATGCCATGATGCACGCCGTGACGGGAAGCTTCTACCTCGGGACGTCGGGATTCAGCTTCGACGGGTGGAAACACGGCGTGTTCTACCCGGAGGATCTGAAGAACCGCGAGATGCTCACGTACTACTCCGGCCAGCTCAACTCGGTGGAGATCAACTACACGTTCCGGCGATTCCCCACCGAGAAGTCGCTCGCGAACTGGCGCGAACTGGCCCAGGACGGGTTCGTGTTCACGCTGAAGGCCAACCAGCGGATCACGCACTTCAAGCGACTCAACGATGTCGACGAGGACGTCCGCGACTTCCTGGAGCGCGCCAAGACCCTGGGCGATCGGCTCGGCTGCATCCTGTTCCAGTGTCCGCCGAACCTGGTGTACGACCAGCAGCTGATCGAACGGTTCGTCGGCTACCTGCCGCCACCGGGCCCCGGCACGCCGCGGTTCGCCATGGAGTTCCGGCACGCGTCGTGGTTCGAAGCCAAGGAACTGTTGAAGAGCCAAGGGGTGGCCTGGTGCGTCGCCGAAACCGACGACAAGGACCCCAAGCCCGAGGACCTGTCGTGGGAACCCGCGGGCTACCTCCGCCTCCGCAAGACCGACTACGACGACGCGGAGCTCGCGGCGTGGGCCGGTCGCATCGAGCCGGCGCTCGCGTCGGGCGCCGACGTCTTCTGCTATTTCAAGCACGAAGAGGACGGCTTCGGTCCGAAGATGGCGAAGCGTCTCGACGGGATCCTTCGCTCCGAGCTATGACGCAGGTGTGACCTCGTCGGGTCGGTCAGTCCCTTCGGTCCTGACGACGATCCTTGCGACGCCTGTGACGTCGTATGACACCCAGTCCGAACCACACCAGCGCACCGAGGATCGCCGAGGCGAGCGTGAGGAGCCACAGCGGCCAGGTGAAGTGCCAGAAGAGGAAATCGAGGCGGACGTCTTCCGTGTTCTGGAGCATGAAGATGACCAACAGGCCGACGCCCACCAACGAGGCGATCGCCCCGCCGCCGAGCTGACGTCCTTCCGACCCCTTGCCCCCACCGTCGTCATCACTTCGAACCATGGCTCCCCCTCTCAGGCGCGAGCCGCGCCGGCGTCGACGTGCTCAGCAGGATCGGGGAATCGTCTCATACCCCGAACTCCCCACTAGCCGATCAACGGCAGTCGTGGGTCGGGATGCTCCCCGGCCGGCCTGCGGCCTGAAGCGGCTCGGATCCACTCCAGGTCGTCGGCGAGGTCGGCGGGACGCGTCCCCACCGTTCGGCGTGCAAGCAGTTCGTCCAGGATCGCGGCGGTCGTCGCGATGGCGTCGGGGGTCGCGATCGGGTCCATGCCGAGCGGATCCGTCAGGTCTAGTCCGTGCACGACGGTCTCGACGACCCGGCTCGGGATGAACTCCCCCAGCTCCATCAGCGCGTAGTACCCGGAACCGATCAGCCCCGGCGGGTTCGACCGGGCCCCCTCGATCACCTTGGCGAACGTGGCCTCGAGCACGCCCGGCATATCCGCAGGCGTCTTGCCCTCGACCATCGTGTACGCGTAGTCGTAGACGACGGGTGCCACTTCCGATCGCGGGAAGATGAAGAAGCTGACCCGGTCACGACCAGGCTGCCCCTCAGGCTGCGGGTCGTCCACGAGCATGTGTGCGAGCCCGATCGAGATATCGAAATGGCCCGCCAGCTCGAAGACCGTCCAATGCGGTCGGTCCTGATCGAACGGCACCAGGAGCGTCTCGGTCTGCCACTGCTCTGGACTCAGTCCCCCGAACACGTCCAGGAGACCCCTC
>DATDJD010000031.1:0-10934 GCA_036520695.1 Actinomycetota bacterium | reverse complement strand
GAGCAACCTTCCGATGCCGCTCATCCTGCTGCCGTTCCTGAGCAGCGGGTTCGTGCCGGTCGACTCGATGCCGGCAGGCCTCCGCTGGTTCGCAGAGTTCCAGCCGTTCACGCCGTTCATCGAGACGGTGCGCGGGCTGCTTCTAGGCACCGCGATCGGCAGGAGCGCGGTGCTCACCGTCGTGTGGTGCGCCGTGATCGGCGCCTTCGGGTTCTGGTGGTCGATGCGGCTCTACGAGCGAGGCCCCAAACACGCCTGAACCCGTTGAGTCGCCCACCGGTCGATCCGTACTACAGCGCGATCAACGCCAACAGGAAGAGGGCGAACGCGGCCCAGGTCGCGGCGAGCTGGATCCAGTTGATCGTGAAGTAGCGCTTCCGACCCGCCGTTTCCCAGTCGGCCGGCATCGCTTCCGGGTCCCAGGCCAGCATCACGTCGTAGAGCGGTTCCTTCCAGATGTTGGACACGGCGTAGACGCCGCCGAGCACGAGCCCCAAGCCGATCGCGGTGAGGATGAACGACGTCGAACCGAAGTCGCCCCACAGCAGGATCAACGCGACGATCGGCGCGACCGCCATGCCGATCGCGCAGATGTAGTTGAACGCGGCCTTCCGACCGACCGGCAGGAACGCTCGCAGGAAACCCTCGAACCCCACCCCGTTCATCTGCACGAGCATCTTGTGCATCACCAACACCAACATGCCCAACAGACCCGACCAGAGCCCCGCGAACACGACCGCGGCGGCGAGCGCCCATTCCTCCCCCGACATGACAAGCCCTCCTCCATGGACCCGACGCCGGAAAATCCTATGACGGGATCGAGGAGCGTTGCCAGTGCGATGGGATGAGGTCGGCTGACCTCAGTCGCCGGCGGCCCAGGCGATCGCCTGCGCGCGCTCGGCGACCGGGAAACGCTTGAGCTCGCCCGGCGTCATCCAGCCGAAGAGCGACGTCACGGTGATCATCCAGTCGAGGTCGGTGACGAGCGCGATGCGGTGCCACTTCCGCAGGTTCTTGAAACCCATCTTGAGGTCATCCCACGCGGCACCGGGTGACATCCCGTCCCAGCGCTCGAACACGAGGACGATCCGAACCTCCTCGCCGCGGTCCCAGACCTCTTTGACGGCGGGCAACAGGACGTCGCTGTAGTCGGATGGGCGGATCTCACCGGTGCCCTCGAATCCGAGGACGCCTTCGGGCAGGCCTGCCATCGGCTCTAGCATGTCATGGAGCCTACGCGTTCGAGACCGGGGGTGGACTGCGTGCCCACCCCCGGTCCATCGAACGTCGGTTCAGCTGACGAACAGGCCGTTGTAGATGCAGTCGGCACCACGCATGTGCACGCCGGCGGTCACGCGACCGATCAACAACGCGCCCTTGGGGCTCTCCCCGGTGAACTCCTGGTAGTAGTCGTAGCCGTAGTAGAGCTGGGTCATGCTCGAAGGCTCATAAGTAGACCAGTGCAGGAGGCCGTCCGCCTTGTCGAGGCGGGTGTCGGTCGTGTTCCCGGTTTCCGTCGAGAAGACGAGGGTGTTGTCCACCAGTGCCTTCACACCGTACTCGGCCGTGATCGTGCCGCCTCCTGCGTCCACGCACTTGGCGATGACCTTGAACGAGTCGTTCTTGTACAGGGTCGCCTGCTCGCCGATCGCGAGTTTCACGCGACCGGGAGTGGTGGTCTTGTCGGCCGCCGCAACCTCATCGGCCGTGCTTCCGGTCGCCGTCGGCGACGTCCGAACGATGATCGCTGCGGTGGCGACGGCGGCGATCACGATCAACACCACCATGCTCCACGACGGGCGCGATGCGACATGCTCCTTGCTCATCCCGGGCTCCTTCCGGATCGATTCGTCCGGTCATACCACGGCTCTCGCTTCGGTCCGACGAAGGGCGACGGACGGGTGGGTCCTATGATGCGGAACGGGATGACCTCTCGACTCGACTCCGTTTGTTTCGATGCGAACGATCCGCTCCTGCTCGCGCGGTTCTGGGCCGGTGGCCTGCGTTGGGACATCGACGACGAGGATCAGGACGTGATCGAACTCGTGCCGACCGACGGCACCAGGTTCGGGATCCTCTTCCTGCGCGCACCCAACGAGAAGACCGGCGCGAATCGAACCCATCTCGAACTGACGACCACCTCGCTCGAGGACCAACGCGAGACGGTGGAGACCCTGCTCGAACTCGGCGGCCGCCACCTCGACATCGGTCAAGGCCCGGACGCCCAGCACGTCGTGCTCGCGGACCCCGAGGGCAATGAACTGTGCGTCATCGAGCCGACCAACCCCTTCCTCGCCGGCTGCCCTCGCCTCGGAAACGTCAACGGAGACGGGACGCAGGCGGTGGGCTACTTCTGGAGCGCCGCCCTCGGTTGGCCGTTGGTCTGGGATCAGGACCAAGAGACCGCGATCCAGGCGCCGGACGGCACCGGTCCCAAGATGGCCTGGGGTGGTCCACCGATCCCCCCGAAGCACTCGAAGAACCGGATCCATCTCGACATCAGGCCCACCGACGGTGACCAGGCAGCGGAGGTCGATCGGCTCATCTCGCTCGGGGCGGCCCGGGCCGACATCGGCCAAGGCGACGTCGCTTGGGAAGTCATGGTCGATCCCGACGGCAACGAGTTCTGCGTGTTGAAGCCCCCGGCCTGAACCGGGGGCTCCACTTGCTGCGGCCACGCGACCCCTAGATGGTCGTCGCGGGCACCAGGTCGTCGAGGATCGGCGAGGGCTTGAACCCCTTGACGACGCAGTAGATGCCGAGCGATAGCTCCCAGAAGAACTCCGGGATCGTCGCGAGACCTTGGAGCGGGTCCCCGCGTTCGAAGAGACCGAGCATGATGGCGATGCCCGACAGCATGACCAGCGGACCTCCGATGAGCCCGAGGTAGGTCATACCTCGTGGCACCAATCCGGACTTGTACATGAGGTAGCCCAAGATCACGCCGTTCGCGAGCCCGGCGAAGAACCCTGGCCCGATGAGGAACGCTCGGTCGTAGACCCCGAGGAGCAGCTGGCCGAGCGCCGCGTCGCCGATCGCCGGCGAGTCCTCCCGAAGGAACAGGAACGTGAGGATGGCCATGATCCCGATCGCGATGAAGATCGCCTCGACGATGCGGGCCGCGACGTAGCTGATAGCACCCGTTTCGCTCTGGCGCTTGATGATCCGATACAGCACCGTCGCCGTGCCGACGTTCGCGATGATCAGGAGGACCTCGGAGACGGCCCCAAGGCCGACGAGGAAGGACTCGTCGGCACCGGCGCCGGTGATGTAGTTGGGCGTATCCAGCACCGGTGCGTAGAAGATGAAGAAGGCGGGGATCGACAAGACGAAGGTGGCGATGAACAGCCAACCGAACAGTGATGCGGTCTTCCTTTCTGCGTTCATCTGGACTCCCTTCCAGTTGATGGGATCGATACCTGCTGCACGGCTGCACGCGTGCACGGGTGGGGACGATGCCTATCGACCACCGCCTTTCGGCTTCGCCTCGTGCGACGAGCGATCTTGGGGATGAGCCTCTCCGTGGGTGCGTTCGCCGTGCTGGCCGAGGAGGCTGAGGATCTCGACGGGTTCATCGTTCGCCGACCCGAACCAATGCGGGAATCGTGTTTCGAACTCCGCGACCTCACCAGGACCCATGATGATGTCGTGGGTGGCCAGGATCAGACGCAGCTGCCCGACGAGCACGTAGAACCATTCGTAACCCTCGTGCGTTCGCATCTGGGGCACGCCGGACTCGGGAGGGATCACGACCTTCCACGCGTGTAGATCTCGCGGTTGGCGACTCAACGGGTACACGATCCGCCCGTTGCTCCGCACCAGAGGCTTGTCCAACGGGATCCGGGGGTCGCCGACGACCGGATCCCCGATGAGCTCATCGAGCTGCACCTGATGGGCCTGCGCGATCGGCAAGAGCAGTTCGAGACTCGGCTTGCGCTGGCCCGCCTCGAGCCTCGAAAGGGTGCTCTTGGAGATCCCGGTTGCCGCAGAGAGCTGAGCCAGCGTGGCGCCTCGTTGCGTGCGGACCCGCTTCAACCGGGGACCGACCTCGGCGAGGACGGTCGTGATGTCTGGTGAGCCCTTCATGCCGGCATTGAACCATGGCTTCCCGAAACTAGCAACCTGTGTTGCCAAAGATGATATCCGGTCGGATACTGAGGCTGGAGGTGGCTGCCGATGAACGAGCGATACGACGTGATGGTGGTGGGGGGAGGAGCGGCTGGGTTGAGCGCCGCCCTCGTCCTGGGGCGGGCGAGGCGTTCGGTCGTCGTGATCGATGCCGGCGAGCCCCGCAACGCCCCGGCCGCACACATGCAGGGATTCTTGTCTCGCGACGGGATGGCGCCGTCAGCCTTCTTGGCCCTGGGTCGAGAGGAGATCCTGGGCTACGGCGTCGACCTCCTCCACGACCGGGTGCTGAGCGTCGTCGAACCCCGCTTCACCGCGCGCCTCGTCTCCGGCGAGAGCATCGGTGCTCGGCGGATCTTGATCGCCACGGGCGTGTCTGACGAACTCCCGGATATCCCCGGGGTGCGTGAGCGGTGGGGGCGCGACCTGCTGCATTGCCCGTATTGCCACGGGTGGGAAGTGCGTGACCAACCGCTCGGGGTTCTGGGCACGCTGCCGGGCTCGGTCGACCACGCCCAATTGGTGAGGCAGTGGTCCGATGATGTCGTCTTCTTCGCGCACACCTACGTCCTGGATCCGAAGGAACGGGAAGGCCTGGCAGTCCGCGGGATCGAGATCGTCGACGGCGAGATCGCGCGGCTGTCGATCGAAGATGACCAACTGACGGGAGTCGAGATGGAGGACGGTCGGGTCGTCCCTCGGACCGCGGTGTTCGTCCGCCCGGGCAACGTTCCTCACGATGATGGGCTGTTCGCCGGTCTGGGATGCGACCGAGACGAGGCTGGTTTCCCCACGGTCGACGCCATCGGACGGACCAGCGTGTCCGGTGTGTGGGCGGCCGGCAACGCCGTCGATCCGCGTGCGCAGGTGATCACGGCAGCCGGGGCGGGTTCGGCCGCAGCCATCGCGATCAACGCCGATCTCGTCAAGGAGGATGTCGAACGGGTCAGGTGAGGCGACGAGCTTCCGAGAGGCGGACGGGCAGCGTGACCCCCTTCAGCTCCACCGGGCCGATCTCATCGAACGTCACATCGCCGTCGGTGGTCGCCTGGGTCGTCTGGTCATCGACCAGGACCTGGTTCGCGGTCGCGTACGAGGCGATGCGCGAGGCGAGGTTCACGGTCCTTCCGAAGTAGTCGCCGCTCTGGTAGATCAGCGGCCCCGCCGCGATCCCGACGTGAACGGGAGGGAGGCCGGAGGTCGGCACGTCGTCGCGCATCTCGAGGGCGAAACCGACCGCCTTCGCCGGCTCCTTGAAGTGGACCATCACACCGTCGCCCAGCCATTTCACTGGCCGCCCCGCTCGGTCGTGCGACCCGCGCCGAACCAGTTCACCCAGTCTGGTGGAGACGTCGGCTGCGGCCGCGTCGCCCTGCTCTTCCGTCAACCTGGTGTAGCCGCTCACGTCCAGGAAGCACATCGCCGGCGGATGCTTTCCGCTCTGATGCAGGCCCGCCTGTTCCAAGGTCGCTTCGACCGCCTCGACGACACCTGCCATCCACGTGTGCTCGGACCGGGCGTGGTACGTGGACAGCAGGGCCGGATCGAGCAGCGGGGAGACCGAGCCGGACAGCGCACCCGTCGCGGCGAGCATCTCCGACTGGCTCATGCCCGACTCCAGCAGCGGGACCTCGACCTGCTCGTGCCAGAAGCTCGCATCGGAATCCGCGATCCGACCGAGGTTCTCGCCCCAGACCCGCAGCTGTTGCTCGATCGCGGCCGGAGGCACCCCGGAGGCGATCGTCACCTTGAGCAGCTCGATCGCGTCGAACTCGTCCACGCGCACCCGATCCTGAGGCGAAGGGCTCGCGTAGCCGTTCGACTCCCGGACCGCTGCCAGCAACGCATGGCTGATATCCGTATCCCTGCTGACGTCCGCGAACGTCGCGTCGCTCAGGCCGCCGAACCGATCCCAGTACTCGGCATCGAAGAACTCGAAGGAGAGGTCGCCGCCGCGGACGACGTCGCTGACGGCCTCCAGTGCCACCCCACCTTGCTCCAGCCCCAGGAGGAAGCGTGTCCGCCACACATCGCCACCCGCGAACGTGTCCGCGTCGTCGGGGATGATGAGGCCGGCATCGATCAACCGATCGACGTCGCCGACTGCGACGCCGGCGCGGTGCGCCAGTGCTTCGCGTGTGATCCCCACGACTCCATCATCGCAGTCCCGGGACTCAAGGAGGCATCGTGACACTTCACCTGATCCATGGTGCCGGCGATGCTCGGATCCGCGCGGGGGCGCTCCGTCGCATCGAGAGGAGGCCGTACCTTGGCCGGTGACCACTCAGCGCGGTCCGACGAGGTACCAAGTCTCCATCTCACCCTTGCCCTTGATCGGGATCGTGCCGCGTGGCGTGCAGTCGAATGCATCATTGATGAGCTCGTAGGTCGAGCGCGTGATCTGGATCTCACCGGGCGTGCCGTTGGACTCCATGCGGCTCGCGGTGTTCACGGCGTCGCCCCACAGGTCGTAGAGGAAGCGCTTCGTGCCGATCACGCCGGCGGTGACCGGCCCGGAGTTGATGCCGATCCGCAATTCGAGCCTTCCGTAGCCCGCGGTCGCCGACGCGGCGATCGCCTCGCGCATGTCGAGCGCGAGCAGGGCAGCCCGGTTCGCGTGGTCGTCGCACGGATCGGGGACACCGGCCGCGGCCATGTAGGCATCGCCGATCGTCTTGATCTTCTCTAGCCCGTGCCGTTCGACGAGCGTGTCGAAGTGGGAGAAGAGCCGGTCGAGGGTGCCCACGACTTCCTCCGCCGCCATCTGCTGCGCGAGCGGCGTGAAGTTCACGAGGTCGGCGAACAAGATCGTGGCGCACTCGACGTGGTCAGCGATCGAGCCGGTGTCGGCCTTCAGCCGTTCCGCGATCGAGTTCGGCAGGACGTTCGTGATGAGCCGTTCGGACTTCGCCTGCTCGATGCGCAACGCGGCGAGCGCTTCGTTCCGCTGGTGGGCGAAGGACGCGAGCACGGTGAAGGCCACGGCGCCGGTCCCGATCACGTTGAGTGCCAGCATCGTGGTCGTGAACCACGCCGGCACGTCGAGGTCCGGGAAGAATAGTTCGCCCACGACGCCCAACACCACGAACGTCATCACGAACGCGACGAACCACCCGATCGCCTGACGCACCTCGAGGAAGACGAGGGCGCCGAGTGGCGCGAGGAAGCCCCACAGCGCCACGCCTCCCGACGGCAGGAACCCACCCGACAACATCATCCCGAGCGCCGTCATGAGCATGACGTCTAGGAGCTGGACGACCAGGAACGGCATGAACCGCTCGGTCTTCCCGAAGAACACCAAAGACGCGACAGAGATAGCGAAGTAGATGAACGGCAGGATCCCCACACGAGAACCGAACGCGAGGTAGGAGGACCCCCACACGACGGACACGGGCAGGATCAGGACGGCGAGCATGACCAGCAGTGACTTCTTCTGCCGCAGGTCGTCGTCGTCTCGAGGATCCGCGCCGATCGTTCCGATCCGGGCGGCCGCTCGTGCCGGAGCCCCCATGCGGGCATCTTCCCACCGGAGGAGGTGAGGGCAGGCGCCCGGTTCAGACGAGGCGGCGGCAGACCCACCAGACGGTCGCGACCGTCAGCGCCAGCGCGAACGCCAGGAAGATGCCGGCCTCGATCGCCTGGAAGGTCCAGAACCGACTCGCCGGGTGGAACAATTCGAGGTTGATCGCGCCGCGTCCCACGTCAGCGAAACACGCGACGTCGGCCGGCGGACAGATGCGCTGGCCGCCGGCCACCCGTTCGCCGTTCGCGCGGAGCACGGCCCCGACGCCGGGGCCGCCGCCGCCGTAGAGCCAGTCGTTCAGCAGTCGGTTGGGCACGCGGTTCGTCACCACCGGATACGTGCGTTCCATCCCCGCCATGAACCGGGGACGCCACCACACCGCCACGCTGAAGCGGGTGACGATGAACACCACCGCGACGATCGCCATCGCCCGCACGGTGCGACCGGTCAAGGCCCCGATGAACGCGGCACACGCCGTCGCGAAGATCGCGTACCCCACCGGCGCCACGCCCTGCTGGTCGTAGATCAGCCACTGGAAGCGGTCGCCCGTGGCGGCGTTCAGCGGCCCGTACCACCACGTGATGAGCGCCGCGAGCGCCCCCATCGTCAGCGTGGCGATCGCGACGGCGAAGGTGAGCTGCGTCCACGCCCACCGTCGCCGTGACACACCCTGCGTCCACACCAGCGATGTCGTGTCGTCTTCGAGGTCTCGCGCGATCGCCGGCGCGCCCCACGCCATGCCGATCACCAGTGGCAGGAACGTGAAGGATACGAGCCCCAGCAGACGGATGTTGAAGTACCGGGCCGCGAACGTCTGTGCCTGATCCTGGCATCCACCCGCCGCCGGCACGAATCGCGCACCGTGCAACCCGTCGATGCACGACGCCAGACCCTCCCCGTGGAACGAGCTCCACATCGAGGAACCGGTCACGAACATCAGCGCCGCGACGACGACAAGCGCGATCCCGGTCGCGATCACGGCGCCGCGGCGTCGCCGCCACGCGAGCCAGATCACACCGGACCCTCCGGTCCCGGCAGGGTGCCCGCCTCCGGCTGTCCCAGGTAGGCGAGGACCAGATCCTCCAGCGAGATCGGCTCGGCGTCCCACCCCGGCGTCGGAGCGCCGACGCGATCCGTCCGGACCACCAGCGTGCGCTGCCTGCCCGTGCTGCGAGATCCGATCACGGAACCGGCCGGCGGAGGCGCGTCGACCGGTCCGACGAGCACGCGATGCGTCGTCAGGAGTTCGTCGACGTCGCCCAGCACCTGCACGCGGGAGTCCGACAGGATCACCAGGTAGTCGCACCGGTGCTCCAGGTCGGCGATGAGGTGCGAGGACAGCAGCACCGTGAGCTCTCGGTCCGCCACCTCGCCCATCAGTTCGGACAGGAACGTCCGGCGGGCAAGCGGGTCCAGGCTGGCGACGGGTTCGTCCAGCACCACCAGATCGGGACGCTTGGCCAGCGCGATCGTGAGCGCCACCTGCGCGCGCTGACCGCCGGAAAGCTCGCCAGCGCGGCGTTCCGCCGGGATCGCGAGCTTGTCCAACCGGGCGGCGGCCGACGCCTGATCCCATGCGTCGCCGTTCAGCCGGCGTCCCATCTCGAGGTGGTCCTCGACCGAGAGGTCCCGGTACAGCGGCGTCTCCTGTGCCACGAAGCCGACCCGGGTCAACGAGGTGGCGTCGTCCCGCGGCGATCGACCGAACACCGACACCGACCCGCGGGTGGGCCTGCGCAGGCCGACCGCGAGTCGCATCAACGTGGTCTTGCCTGCGCCGTTCGGACCGACGACCGCGGCCACCCGCCCCGCCGGGACGGACAGGGTGCAGTCGCGCAGGGCCCAGGTGCGTCCGTACCGTTTGGCCAGACCGGTGGTCTCGACCGCCGCCGTCACGCGATCTCCTCGGATTCCACCGCGTGCATCGTCGTGTCGAACAACGCCTCGATGTCCTCGGGCTCCAAGCCGGCGTTGCGGGCCGCGTGGAGCCACGTGCGGAGCTGGCGCCGGAGCGCGGCGTGACTCCCGAGCGAAGGCCCCGCGAGCGAACCGATCACGAACGTGCCCTGTCCCGGTCGTCCCTCCACGAGTCCCTCGTGTTCGAGCTGTCGGTACGCCTTCAGCACCGTGTTCGGGTTGATCGACACCGACTCCGCGACCTCGCGTACGGTCGGCAGCCGGTCACCGGGTTCCAACAGTCCCGTCCGCAGAGCCTGTCGCACCTGTTCGACGAGCTGCAGGTAGGGCACGACGTGCGAACGGGTCTCGATCCGGAAGTCGAGCATCGGTGGTTCCTCTCACTATTGTCCTAGCATCATAGGACAAACGAACCACGAAGGTTCCCCTTCGATCGAGTCCGGCCACCGCGTCGCCCTCAGTCGGCCGGTCGAGCTCGCCGTCATGCTGTACGGCTACATCGAGGATCGCTCCGGCACCTGATCAGTCGAAGGCGTACGTGCCTTCCCAGTGCCACAGCTCCTCGGCGTCCGTCGTGACGTCGGCGTGCGCCTGGAACCCGACGAATCGGCCCGTGCCGCCGGCGAGCGTGACGACGCCCTTGTCTGCTGCAAGGTCGAGAACGACGTGGCCGTTCGCGACGTCGCCGCTGCCGTCATCCAGGGTGATGTCGGTATCGAGCGTCCCGTCGCCCGCCGCGTTCGCGTAGATCACCTTCGTCCCCACACCGATCTCCTCGATGTTCGACGAGGTGATGGTGCAGAAGCTCCCGGCCTCACCCGTGTACTGCGAGCACTCCTTCGTCAGGTGCAGGTCACCGCTCCGTGACATGGTGCTCCCCCTATCTGCGGGCGCGTGTGGCTCGACGCTACTCCCTCGGTCTGGGGCCCGCAAACCCCGGATATCGGCGACGGCGCGCGCCTCCGTGAGCGAAGATGGTCCGATCCCACGAAGAAGGAGTTGTTGCGATGACGAAGTACCTGATCTCGTTCCCGAGTGGCGCCATGGACGTCTCCGACGAGGAGCTTCCGGCGGTGTCGGATGCGTCGCACGCGGTCGTGCAGGAGGCGAAGGACGCCGGCGTCTGGGTGTTCGGCGGTGGGATCGACGAGAGCGTTCCACCCGTCAAGGTCGATGGCGATGGCTCGGTGACCGAGGGCACGTACCCGCAGACGAAACAGCTCGAAGGTGGCTACTCGATCCTGGAGTTGCCCTCTCGCGAGGCGGCGCTGGAGTGGGCGGCGAAGATCGCGGTCGCCTGCCGGTGCGCGCAGGAGGTGCGCGCGTTCGCGTACGACCCAGCCAGCTAGGGCCTCTCGGCGACCTC
>DATDJD010000030.1:0-5568 GCA_036520695.1 Actinomycetota bacterium | reverse complement strand
ACGACGAGGTTCCCTTCGTCCAGCACGCCGTCGGTGGTGAACATCACCCCCACGTCGACGGTGCCACGTTCGATCGCCTCGGCGGTGAGCGAGCCTCCTCCGTCCAACGGCAGGAACGAGTCGAACCGCAGGCCGTATGTGTCCTCGAGGCCCGGCAGACACAGGTCGCGGTCGGGGCACTCGGATGGACCCCCCAGCGTCATGCTGGCCGCGTGGGGAACCAGGTCGCTGATCCGTCGCAGGGACAAGGCGTCGGCGACTTCCTGCGAGACCACGAGGGCGTTGTGGTTCTGCGCTCGCGCGGCGGCGAGAACATCGATCGAGCGTTCACCGAACAGATCGTTGAGCTCGTCGTGGGTGCGTGCTGCATCGGCCGTGGGCGTCCCGCCCAGGAACGAGACGGCGCTGCCGGCGTACTCGGGCACGACCTCGATCAGCCCTCGCTCCATGGCGGGGATGACCAACTCCCGGGTCCCGACCTGGGGGAGGCGAACCACCGTGAACCCCGCTTCCTCCAGCGCTTGGGCGTAGATCTCGGCGACGACCTGGCTCTCGTCGAAGTTGAACGACGCGACGGTGATGCCGTCATCGGCCGTGATCATGGGCGCAGACGGGGTCGATGTACAACCGGAAGTGAGCAGGGCGAACATGCCCACCAGCGTGCACCACCGGAATCCCCGACTCCGCATGTCGCGCACGGTATCGCGCCGATGACCGTGGTGTGAACAGCTACCCTGTCGGCCCTGTGGAAGTCGTTCGAGGGTTGGAGTCACTGCCGCTTTCGTCCACACCGTCCGTGGTGACGGTGGGGTTCTTCGACGGTGTCCACCGAGGGCATCAGGCCGTGCTTGCCACCACCGCGGCACGAGCCCACGAACGACACGCCCGATCGGTCGCGGTCACCTTCGATCGGCATCCGCGAGAGATCCTGGCCCCGGGGACGGAACCGCGACTCCTCACCACCGTCGAACGGAAGGCGTCCTTGATCGAGGCGGCGGGCATCGACGTGCTGGTCGTCCTGCCCTTCACGTCGGAGTTCTCGCGCGTCACCGACGAGGAGTTCGTGGCCGACGTGTTGGTGCGCGGTCTCCACTGCGTGCATGCGGTCATGGGCGCCAACTTCACCTTCGGGTTCAAGGCGACGGGCACGGTCGAAACACTTCCAGCCATGGGGGCGCCCTTCGGCATGACGGCTGAGGGCGTTCCACTCATGGAGTTGGAGATCGGGTCGCCGGCATCGCCCAGCCGTGTGGTGTCGTCCTCGTCGGTCAGGGAAGCGCTTGCCGCCGGTGACCTGGGGTGGCCTCATGAAGCGCTGGGGCGCCGGTTCGTCCTGGACGGCGAGGTCGTCTCTGGGCATGGCCGCGGGAAGGGACTGGGCTATCCCACAGCGAACCTTCGAACCTGGCCCCGACTACTGCTGCCGGGCCAAGGCATCTACGCCGGGGTCGCCGACATGGACGGGGGCCGGTATCGAGCCGCCATCGACGTGGGTACCAACCCCACCTTCGGCGTCGAGCCCTTGCACGTCGAAGCGTTCCTGCTGGACTTCGAAGGCGACGACTTCCGAGGCGCGCCGATCTCGATCGAGTTCTGGACTCGCCTGCGCGACGAGGTCAAGTACGACGCCGTCGATGAACTGATCGTCGCGATCGGCCATGACGTGGATCGAACGCGCGACGTCGTGCCGGACGAGGCGTTGGTCTAGCGCCTCACGGCTCTCGGAGCAGGCGCACGGCGGTTCGCGCCATGAAGGCCAACGGGATCGAGACCCCCACACGCTGCACGATGCCGTTGCCCGGGCGCGTCACGGCGCGAGCGAACCACGTCATGGCCCCGCTCGAGGTGAGCGCGGCCCGCAGGGCTGGAGCGGAAAGGTCGTGGAGCACGGGGTCCTGGGCCAAGCGGCGCGAGAGCGCGAGCAAGCCGACGGTGCCCGTGACCTGTGCAGTGACCGATGCGAGGTCGTGGCCGTCGTTGACCCAAGACTGAGGGGTCTGGGGTGTACCCGGGGGCGCGAAGTTGGACAACCGGTCTCGTCGCAGCATCCCTGCGAGACCGATCGCGAGGCCGGACGCAGCAAGGAACGCCGGACCCACGCCGGAACCCCCTGCTCCGTTGCCGAGCCGTCGGTCCAACGCGACGGCGAAGCCCACCGAACACGCGCCGAGAGTCATGAATCCCGTCCGCATCACGTTCGGAGCCTGTGCATCGGGTGCGGCGAGACCGCTGATGTGCTCGTCGCTGATCGAATAGCCCGGCTGACGAACCGTGCCGACGACCCATGCCGTCGTGAAGACCGCAGGGCCGACCACACCGCACGCCATCAAGACCCGATCCCAAGGTGAGTTCGCCACTGCGATCATGCTAGCGGTGGTGATCGTGGGAGGATCCGACCATGGCCGGTTCGCTACGCGGCCGCCTGGTGAGGCAGATCGCGCACCTGGCGACCTTGGGGTGGTTCCGTAGCGTCGAGCGCTCCGGACTCGAACGCATCGATCGCCATCGGCCGCTGCTGGTGATCGCGAACCACGACGGGGGGTTCGTGGATCCGGCGCTCCTGTCGGCGGTGCTCCCGCGCTTCCCGCGCTTCCTGGCGATGGCCACGTTGTGGCGGACCCCGGCCCGACCCTTCTTATGGCTCGGGGGCGCGATCCCGGTTCATCGGGCGGTCGACGGCGGCACGCAGGGCAACATCGGCACGTTCTCCGAATGTCACCGTGTGTTGGGCGGGCGAGGTGTCGTGGCGGTCTTCCCGGAGGGACAAGCGAACGATGAACCTCATCTGCTGCCGGTGCACACCGGTGCCGCTCGTATCGCGCTGGGTGCCCGAGCGCGTGGTGCGAACGGTCTGTCGGTCGTGCCCGTCGGATTGATGTACGAAGACAAGACGAAGGCTCGAGCGCGTGCCTACGTGCGCGTGGGCGAACCGCTGGAGATGGATGCCTGGGTCGCGGCTCGTGGTTCCGAGCCCGACGGGGCGTCGGCCGACGAGACTGACCACGCGGCGGTGACGGCGCTGACCGAAGAACTCCGCGCTCGTCTGGCCACGGTGGCGCTGGACTTCCGGGATGCCGCGGAGCTGGCCGCACTGAACGAGGCTGCCGAGATCGCGCTGCGTCCGATCGATGCCGACCTCCGGTGGAACCCCCCGATGGCGTCGCGGGAAGATCTGGCGTCCGCACTAGGCGCGGCGCCTCGCGATGCCGTGGCGACGGTCCGGCACGTGGTCGAGCGCTATACCGACGCATTGGAAGCCAATGCAGTCACCGACGAGGCCGTGGCCACCGATCCGCGGAACCACCGCCGGCGACACCTGACCGGGCTGGCGCTGACTGCGGTGATGATCGGGCCGGCGATCGCCGGCCTCGTGGTGAACCTGGTCCCGGCGCTCCTCACGCACGCCGCGGGCCGGCGGAACTCAGCGCCGGTGACCAGGGCAACGGTGAAGTTCCTGGTTGCCCTGGTGGTGTTCCCGGCCACGTGGGTCATCTGGCGCTACACCGCCGTGGCGGATGAACGCTCCCCGTGGCTCGCGATCCTCGTGCTCGGACCCGGCTGCGGTCTGGCGTTGAGTTGGGTCGCCGACCGCATCCGTCGCGGACGCCGGGCACGGCTGGATCTTCGTGAGCTCGCCGGGGTCGGCACGTCGCTGGAGGGCCTGCGCGCGCGACGCGACGAGGTCGTGGTCGCTGTCGCCGCCGCGGTGGCGAGTGGCTCCCCCAGAACCCCCGCCAGAACGCCTGGTAGCCTTGGGAACAGACCATGACGACATTGACCAAAGACGAGAAGACCCAGATCATCTCCGAGTACGCCCGTTCCGATGGCGACACCGGATCGGCCGAGGTTCAGATCGCGGTGCTGACCAAGCGCGTCGTCGACCTGACCGAGCACCTCAAGACCCATAAGCACGACCACGCGTCGCGCCGAGGGCTGCTCCAGATGGTGGGCCGGCGCCGCCGGTTGCTCGACTACCTCAAGAACGAGGACATCGAGCGCTATCGCGCGTTGATCGCGCGCCTCGGCTTGCGCCGATAAGAGGAACCCTCGAGCGTCCGCGACGGGCGTTCGAGTGGTTGAAGGAAGTGATGCGCTAGGACCCACCGATCCGATCCACCGGAGGTGGGAGCGACCCGCGGTCGGTTATCAGTAGCGAACCCCCGAGGACGGCATCGCCGCAGGGCCATCAGGCCCGGCCCAGGTGCCTTCGGAGGTTCACGACTGAGAATCGGCTGGACCGCCTCCTCACGTCCGAGTACCACCGCGCCCAGGCGAACCGCGCCGCGCGCCACGCACGTTCCACGAATCCTCAAGGAGGAACGGCCCTATGGCCACCACGAACCTTTCCCGAAAGATCGGGAACCAAACCATGACCCTCGAGACGGGCAAGATGGCTCGTCTCGCAGATGGAGCCGTCATGGTCACCTATGGCGAGACTCAGGTGCTCGGCACCTGCGTCACGTCGAACCCCCGCGAGGGGATCGATTTCTTCCCGCTCACGATCGACGTAGAAGAGCGGATGTACGCCGCCGGCCGGATCCCCGGCAGCTTCTTCCGGCGTGAAGGCCGGCCCGGCGAGACCGCGATCCTGACGGCGCGCCTGATCGACCGACCGCTACGGCCCACGTTCCGCGACGGGTTCCGCGATGAGGTCCAGGTCGTCATCACCGTCCTTGGCGTCGACGGCGAGAACCCGTACGACATCCCCGCCATGAACGCCGCCTCGATCGCGACATGTCTGGCCGGCCTGCCGTTCGATGGGCCGGTGGGCAGTGCCCGCGTGGCGCTGATCGACGGCCAGTGGGTCGTCAACCCCACCTTCGCCGAGACCGATGAATCCACGTTCGACGTGATCGTCGCCGGTCGCCGTGGCGAGTCGGGCGAGATCGACATCCTCATGATCGAGGGCGAAGCCCCGAACAAGACGTGGGAGCTGCTCGCATCAGGTGCCCAAGCACCCACCGAGGAGACCGTCGCCGAAGGCCTCGAGGCCGCGAAGCGTGCGATCGCCGAGGTGCTCGAGTTCCAGACCGAGCTCATCGAAGCCGCTGGCGTCACCGAGCAGGAGTGGACCCCCCGCCCGCTGTTCGGCGACGACCTGTACGACGCGCTGTCATCGTTCGCGAAGGCCCGCCTCGAAGAGTCGATCGTCACCGACAAGGCCGAGCGCGAGGCCAAACTCGACGCCTTGAAGGCCGAAGCCAAGGAGCACATGGCGGCCAGCTTCGCTGACTTCGACACACGCAGCGGTGAATTCGGCGCCGCGTGGAAGCAGCTCCAGAAGAAGGTCATGCGTGCCCGCGTCATCGCCGAGGGCGTGCGCCTCGACGGCCGTGGCCCCAAGGACATCCGTCCTTTGTCGGCCGAGGTCGACGTGCTAAAGCGCGCGCATGGTTCGGCGCTGTTCAGCCGCGGCGACACCCAGGTCCTGAACATCACCACGCTGGGCATGCTGCGCATGACTCAGATGATCGACACCCTCGACCTCGAGGATTCCAAGCGGTACATGCACCACTACAACTTCCCGCCCTACTCAACGGGTGAGACCGGCCGCGTGGGTTCGCCCCG
>DATDJD010000029.1:0-3021 GCA_036520695.1 Actinomycetota bacterium | reverse complement strand
ACCTTCGATGCCTTCGACCCCTACTGGATCAAGCGCGGGTGGGCGGAGCAAGCGCCCATCAAGACGCAGTCGCGGATCGACACCCCCAAACCGTTCGCGAAGGTGCCCGCCAACGGCGTCGTCATCGCCGGGGTCGCCTGGGCCCAGCACCGGGGCATCGAGCGGGTCGAGATCCGCATCGACGACGGTCCTTGGCAGGGAACCGAACTCTCCGCCCAGGACACGATCGACACCTGGCGTCAGTGGCGATTCGCGTGGAACGACGCGACGCCTGGCAACCACACCCTCGCGGTTCGCGCCACCGATGCGGACGGCGACACCCAGACATCCGATCGTGTCGAGTCCTTCCCCGATGGCGCGACCGGCCAGCACCAACTCCTGGTGACGGTCACCTGACCATCCACGTGCACGACCTCTCCAGGACCGCATGCCCGCGCTGGAGAGTCAGAAGGGACGGCGTACACCGTCATCCCGCAACAGGAAGGAACGCCCGCATGAAGGTACTCACGAAAGGAAGAACGGCGATCGTCGCCGCGTTCGCTGCCTTGGCGATCGTCTCGGCTGCGTGCAGCAGCGACGATGCCACCGATACAGCCGATGGCGGGGCGGCCAGCACGGCGCCAACGAACGAGATGACCGCCACGGACGGAACGTTCGGTGCCGCGTGTTCGGTCGTGCCCGACGACGGAGCCGGGAGCTTCGACGGCATGGCGCAGGACCCTGTGGCGACCGCCGCCTCCAACAACGAGGTCCTGTCCACGCTGGTCACCGCCGTGACCAAGGCGAAGCTCGTCGACACCCTGAACGGCGCGGAGGACATCACGGTGTTCGCACCGATCGATGATGCTTTCGCCGCGATGGACAAGGAGACACTCGACGCCGCGCTGGACGACCCCAAGGGTCTGCTGACCACGGTGCTCACCTACCACGTGGTGCCCGGTCAGCTCACGCCCATGGATCTGGCCGGAACCCACGAGACCCTGGAGGGCGAGACCCTGGAGGTGACCGGAAGCGGTGAGGACTTCACGGTGAACGGCTCAGCCACGGTCGTGTGCGGCAACGTGCAGACGGCGAACGCCACGGTCTACCTGATCGACGGCGTGCTCGTGCCACCGATGGCCTGAACCCGGTCGTCGCACGGCAGAAGGCCGGGGGGAACCATCTTCCCCCGGCCTTCGTGCGTGCCAAGTCCCGTCTTTTCCGTCACCGCTAGACTCAGGCCATGGCTGAACCGCTGGTAGGCGTCATCATGGGGTCGCGATCGGATTGGGACACCATGAAGCACGCCACCGAGACGTTGGAGGAACTCGGGATCCCGTTCGAGACGCGGGTCGTGTCTGCCCATCGAACGCCCGACCTACTCTTCGAGTACGCCTCCACTGCAGCAGATCGCGGGCTCCAGGTCGTCATCGCGGGCGCCGGCGGGGCCGCCCATCTCCCCGGCATGACCGCCGCCAAGACGCACCTGCCGGTGTTCGGCGTGCCGGTGGAATCCAAGTCGCTCAAGGGTATGGACTCGCTGCTGTCGATCGCGCAGATGCCTGCCGGCGTCCCGGTGGGGACGCTCGCGATCGGTCGGTCGGGAGCCATCAACGCCGCGCTGCTCGCCGCCGCGGTGATCGCGCTGCACGACGCAGATGTGCGAGAGCGGCTCACACACTTCCGCGCATCGCAGACCCGCACGGTCCTCGAACATCCCGACCCGTCCGAGTGAGCGGGCGCCGGTGACGCGGGTCGGGATCGTCGGGGGTGGTCAGCTTGGGCGCATGTTGGCGCTCGCCGGGTATCCGCTCGGCATCGAGTGCGTCACGCTGGATCCTTCGGAGGATTCGCCCGCCGCCCAGGTCGCGTCGGCGCTGGTAGGTGCCTACGACGATCACGCTCGACTCGCCGAGTTGGCCGAACGTTCAGACGTGCTCACCTACGAGTTCGAGAACGTACCGGTCGAGGCGGCGCGGTTCGCCCAGACGCTGCTGCCGGTGTATCCGCCACCCGAGTCGCTGGAGGCGGCGCAGGACCGTTTGACCGAGAAGCGCCTGTTCGAGAAGGTCGGTCTCGAGGTGCCCTCGTACGAGGCGGTCGATTCCCTCGAGGACATCACGAACGCACTCACGCGGATCGGTTCCCCCGCCCTCCTCAAGACCCGCCGGCTCGGCTACGACGGGAAGGGCCAGGCCGTGATCCACGACCCGCTGCTCGCCGAGGACGCGTGGCGGTCGGTCGGCGAGCTGCCGTCGCTGCTCGAAGCGTTCGTGGGGTTCGATCGCGAGCTCTCGATCATCGCGGTGCGGGGGCGTGACGGTGTCACCGCCGCCTACCCCTTGGTCGAGAACCACCACCGCGATGGCATCCTTCGACTGTCGTTGGCGCCCGCTCCCGGTCTCGAGTCGTCGCTTCAGGAGGCGGCCGAGTCGGTCGCCGCGACGATCATGACCGAGCTCGACCACGTCGGGGTCCTGGCGATCGAGCTATTCCAGGTTGGCGATCGGCTGATGGGCAACGAGATGGCGCCCCGGGTACACAACAGCGGCCACTGGACCGACGTGGGCGCCGTGACGAGCCAGTTCGAGAACCACCTCCGCGCGGTGACGGGACTGCCGCTGGGCTCGACGCAGGCGGTCGGCGTCAGCGCCATGGTGAACCTCATCGGGACGATGCCCGATATCGCGGCGATCGTCGCTGAGCCGGGTGCCCACTTGCACGACTACGGCAAAGAAGCGAGGCCAGGTCGCAAGTTGGGACACATCACCGTGTGCGCGGACGACCGAGCCGAGCTGGAGCCACGCCTGGTCCGGGTCCAGGGGTTGACGGAGGCGCGCCGGGCAGGATTCGAACCTGCGACCTAGGGATTAGAAGTCCCCCGCTCTGTCCGGACTGAGCTACCGGCGCCCGTGAAACAGCCTATCGTCGGGTCCGAGGCCATCGGTGACCCGCGCTCGAAATCCCACGGTCGCGATGTTGGAGGTTCTATGGTTCGTGTGTCGCGGCCGACGGGCCGCGTTCGTCTGACAAAGGGGGGAA
>DATDJD010000028.1:0-2700 GCA_036520695.1 Actinomycetota bacterium | reverse complement strand
GCACGCGGCTACGAGGTCGATACCGCGCCCGACGGGGAGTCGGCGCTCGAACTCGCCGCTGCCCACGTGCCCGATGTCGCCATCGTCGACCTGGGCCTGCCCGGCATCGATGGGATCGAGGTGATCCGTGGCGTCCGGGCGTGGAGCGCCATGCCCATCATCGTGCTGTCGGCGCGTGATCAAGAGCCCGAGAAGGTGCGCGCCTTGGATGCCGGTGCCGACGACTACGTCACCAAGCCCTTCGGCATGGATGAGCTATTGGCTCGACTTCGTGCCGCCGAACGCCGCCTCGCTCCTTCGCCGGATCGCGCCGTGGTCACGACCACGGCGTTCACCGTCGACCTCGCCGCGAAACGGGTCCGTCGCGAGGACGGTGATGACGTGCACCTGACACCCACCGAGTGGCATCTGGTGGAGATCCTGGTTCGCAACCCCGGCAAGCTCATGAGCCAACGACAACTCCTGCAGGAGGTCTGGGGCCCCCGGTACGAGGATGAGACCAACTACCTGCGGGTCTACATGGCGCAGATCAGGCGCAAGTTGGAACCCGACCCGGCCCAGCCCCATTTCTTCATCACCGAGCCCGGCATGGGCTACCGCTTCGAAGGAGACCGAACATGACCGACCACAACCGAACGATCGCGGGATACATCTTGGCCGTGGCCGGAACGGCGGTGCTGGTGGCCTGCCTCCTGTTGATCCGCGACGACGTCGACCCGGTTGCGAAGGGGTTCGGCTTCCTGATGCTCGTCGTGCTCACGGTCGCCGTCGGTGGGATGGGGCCCGGCATCCTGGCGTCCCTGTTGGGGTTCGCCAGTTTCAACTACTTCTTCCTTCCGCCCTACGACACCTTCGCGATCGGGAAGGCGGAAGACGTCATCGTCCTCTTCGTGTTCCTGGGGCTCTCCGTGCTGATCGCCTCGCTGATCGCCCGAGCCGACGCCCGCGCCCGCGCCGCCGAGGAACGCGCCCGCGAACTGCGACTGCAACAGGAGCTCAGCAGGGCGTTGGTGGAGCCGCGCCCCGGCGTGGACCGGTACGGGGGTGTGTTGAAGCTGGTCGTCGCCACCTTCGGATTCCGCGACGGCGTGCTGTTCGAGCAGCCGCGGGCCGACCTGGGCGGGCTGGAGGAGATCAGCATCGTCGACGCCGAGCCTGGGTCGATCAGCACGGCTGCGGGCGAGGGGGTCGAGCGATTCCCGTTGAACGTCGGTCGAAGGAACCTGGGCCTGCTCGTGTTGCGCGGGGATCGAGACGCATTGACGACGGCTGAACGTCGGATCCTTGAAGCGTTCGGCAACCAGCTGGCCTTGCTGCTGGAACGCGACCGGTTGCTCCGGGCTGCGGTATCGAGCAGTAGTCCGTGATGGACTAGTCGACGCTGCTCGCGCCCGCGATCGTGTCGCTGGGCACGCCGCCCGGTTGGCCGGCGCCCACGACGGCATCACGCAACGCCCGCTCCGACGGAGCACTCGCGAGCGCCAGCACCTCATCGCCGGGCGCGAGGACGGTCTCGGGCTGTGGGATCACGACGTGGCCGTCGCGAAGGATGCCAACCACCGCGGCGTCGGGCGGCAGGCGCAATTCGTAGATCGGTTTGCCGACCGAGGGAGAGCCTTCAGGCAGCGTCATCTCCACGATCGAGACGCGGCCCCCTTCCAAGCGGATCAGGCGAACCAGGTCGCCTACCGTGACCGCTTCCTCGACCATGGCGGTGAGGATGTGTGGCGGTGAGACGGCGGCGTCCACGCCCCATTGTTCGGTGAACAGCCACTCGTTCTTCGGGTGGTTCACGCGAGCCAGGACACGCGGCACCGCGAACTCCTGTTTCGCCAGCAGCGAGGTGACCAGGTTGTCCTCGTCGTCACCGGTGGCGGCGACCACCACCTCGGCGCGCGCCATGTCCGCTTCTTCCAGGACCCACGGCTCGCAGGCGTCGCCGAACACCACGGTGACGCCGGGTGCCCAACTACGCAGCTTCTCGGCGAGATCGCGCTCCTGTTCGATCAATGTGACCTCATGGCCCCGCTCGGCGAGGTCGACGGCGAGGTGTCGTCCCACAGCACCACCCCCCGTGACGATGACCCTCATCTAGTGATGCTCCCCGCTCGGTGCCGCGACCATGTCGTCCCAGATGTCGGTGGCATCCTTCTCGAGCATGACGACCAGGAAGTCACCATCCTGCAAGGTGCTGTCGTCGGTGGGAAGGAAGCCCCCCCCACCCCGCGAGATCCCAGCGATGAGGACCTTGCCTTCTATGTTGAGTGCGGCTGGTTTGGTTCCGATGAGGTGAGCCGGAACGGGCACCCGCATACGCAACAGGTCCCCGCCTCCCAGCGATTCGCGGATCTCCTGACGGTCGTGGAAGAGCATGAGCTGGATCTGCTTGATGCCCCACGTGGTGGTCGCCACCGTCGGGATGTTGAGCCGCTCATAGATCTCGGCACGACGCGGGTCGTAGATGCGTGCGATGACCTTGGGCACGTGGAACATCTCGAGGGCCACGCGGGCTGACACGATGTTGGAGTTGTCTCCGCTGGAGACCGCCACGAACGCGTCGGCGTCCTTGATGCCGGCCTCTTCCAGCACGTCGCGGTCGAACCCCAGACCCACGACCGTGCGTGTGCCGTCGCCGGGGGGGTAGCGGAAGAATGCCTCTGGATCCTTGTCGATCATCGTGACCTCGTGCTCTCCGGCCAG
>DATDJD010000027.1:0-6658 GCA_036520695.1 Actinomycetota bacterium | reverse complement strand
GGGAGTCGCCGCCATGGTCGTCAGTCAGGAAGAACACCTCGATGAACTGAGCAAGGGGTACCGCTTCGACTGGAAGGATCCTTCGCACGCCGTGTTCGAGCCCAAGCGCGGGCTGAGCGAACAGGTCGTCGAGGAGATCTCGGCGTTGAAGGGCGAGCCCGACTGGATGCGCAAGCTCCGTCTCAAGGCCCTGCGGTACTTCGACATGCGGCCCATGCCCTGGTGGGGCGCCGACCTGTCCGACATCGACTTCCAGAACATCTACTACTTCATCCGGTCCACAGAGAAGCAGGCTGCGAACTGGGACGAGCTCCCCGACGACATCAAGGGCACATGGGAGAAGTTGGGCATCCCGCAAGCGGAGCAGAAGTACCTAGGCGGAGTTAGCGCGCAGTACGAGTCCGAGGTCGTCTATCACAAGATCAAGTCCGAGCTGGACGACATCGGCGTGATCTTCACCGACATGGACACGGCGCTGCGGGAGTACCCCGACCTGGTCCGTGAGCATTTCGGCTCGGTGATCCCACCGAACGACAACAAGTTCGCGGCGCTCAACACCGCGGTGTGGTCGGGGGGTTCGTTCATCTACGTGCCGCCCGGTGTGCAGGTCGACATCCCACTGCAGGCCTACTTCCGCATCAACGCCGAGAACATGGGGCAGTTCGAGCGCACGTTGATCATCGCCGACGAGGGCAGCTACGTGCACTACGTGGAGGGCTGCTCAGCCCCGATCTACACGAGTGACTCGCTGCATTCGGCGGTCGTCGAGATCAAGGCGATGAAGGGCGCTCGTGTGCGCTACACCACGATCCAGAACTGGTCCACCAACGTCTACAACCTGGTCACCAAGCGTGCGGTGGCACACGAGGACGCTGTGATGGAGTGGGTCGACGGCAACATCGGATCCAAGGTCACGATGAAATACCCCTCGATCTACCTGATGGGCAAAGGAGCGCGCGGCGAGATCCTGTCGGTCGCGTTCGCGGGCAAGGGCATGCATACCGACGCCGGTGGCAAGGCGATCCACGCGGCGCCACACACCACCAGCGTGATCACCTCCAAGTCCGTCAGCAAGGACGGGGGCCGCACGGGCTACCGAGGCCTGGTCCGGGTCGAGCCCGACGCGCACCACGCGAAGAGCACGGTTCGATGCGACGCGTTGATCCTCGACGATGAGAGCCGTTCCGACACCTATCCCTACATCGAGGTCGAGGATGAGACAGCCGCTCTCGGACACGAAGCCACGGTGTCCAAGGTGGGCGACGACCAACTCTTCTATCTGATGAGCCGCGGCCTTTCCGAGGTCGAAGCCACCGCCATGATCGTGAACGGGTTCATCGAACCGATCACCCGTGAGCTGCCCATGGAGTACGCCGTGGAGTTGAACCGACTGATCGAGCTGCAGATGGAAGGCTCGGTCGGGTAAGGAAGGGACCCTCAGCGTGAAGACGAGCCTCGAAACCTTCGACGAGCATGCCCTGGCCTCGCTGCCGGAGGCCGCGGCATTCACCGGCTCGCTTCGTCGCAGGGCTCTCGATGCGTTCATGACGCTGCCCATGCCATCACCGGAGACCGAGGAATGGCGATACACGGATCTATTGGACTTCGACCTGGCGTTCGCGCCGTATGCATCCGGCGGGCGGGCGACATCGCTCGACGATGTACCCGGCGAGATCCAGCGTGAGGCCGGTGACATCGGCGATCGTGCGGGACTCCTGATCCAGCACAACTCCGACGTGATGCTCGGCCATCTCGACCCGTCGCTCGCGTCGCAGGGCGTGATCTTCACCGACCTCGATGCGGCCGCGGCCGAGCACCCCGACCTGGTGGCCGACTCCCTGCACACCCTGGTCCCTGCCGACCGGACCCGGTTCACCGCGCTGCATGCGGCGTTCCGGACCGGTGGCACCTTCCTGTATGTGCCGAAGGACACCAAGGTCGATCTGCCGCTCCAGACGCTCGTCTATCTCGACGCCGACGGGGCTGCGGTCTTCCCGCACACGCTGATCGTCGCCGAGGCCGGCTCGGAGGTGACCTTCATCGAGCGATGGACCTCACCCGAGCTCACCAGGGCCTTCAGCGATGCGGTCACCGAGATCCACGTCGGTGACGGCGCGCACGTCCGCTATGCGGCCATCCAGGACTGGGGAGCCGGCGTGACCCACCTCGGCATCCAGCGGGCGAACGTCGGCCGCGACGCGGAGTTCCGCACGTTGTCCGTCGGGTTCGGCGCCGACCTGGCCCGGACCGAGACCGAGGTCGTGCTGGGTGAGCCCGGTGGGTTCAGCGAACAGCTCGGGGTGTTCTTCGCCGACCTCGAGCAGCACTTCGATCACCGCTCGATCCAAGATCACGTGGCGCCGAACTGCCGCAGCGACCTGTTGTATAAGGGTGCGCTTCGCGATCATTCGCGCGCCGTATACAGCGGATGGGTCTACGTTCGCCCGGGCGCGCAGAAGACCGATGCGATGCAGACCAGCCGCAACGTGGTGCTCAGCGAGCACGCGAAGGCCGACGCGATCCCCAACCTGGAGATCGAGGCCAACGACGTGAAGTGCGGCCACGCCGCCAGCGTGGGTCCGGTCGATGACGACGCCGTGTTCTATCTGGAATCGCGGGGGATCCCCCACGACGAGGCCGAACGCCTGATCGTCAGCGGCTTCTTCCAGGAAGTCCTCGATCGCGTGCAGATCCAAGAGGTCCGCGAAGGAGCAGAGGCAGCGATCGACGCCGAGCTCGAGCGGGGTGTGCGCTGATGACTTCGACGATGGAGCAGCGCGTCCGCGTGTGCTCGGCAACCGAGGTCGCCGAAGGACACGCTCGCCGATTCGACGTCGACGGCCGGTTGATCGCCGTGGTGAACCTCGGTGCCGAAGGTTTCCGAGCGATCGACGCGATCTGCAGCCACGCTAAGTACTTCCTGGACGAGGGTGAGGTCGAGGTCGAGGACGAGACGATCGAATGTCCCAAGCATGGGTCGACCTTCGACCTCAACACAGGCACGCCCCGCACCCTGCCGGCCACCCAGCCCGTCGATGTGTTTCCGGTGATCACCGACGGCGACGACATCTGGATCGAGACGTGAGGAACCAGCGATGACTGACGACAGCAACGGCACCCCGGCGACCCTGGAGGTCAAAGACCTGCACGCGACCGTCGAGGGCAAGCAGATCCTTCGTGGCATCGACCTTGTGGTGCGCCAGGGCGAGACGCACGCGCTGATGGGACCGAACGGTTCCGGCAAGTCCACACTGAGCAACGTGATCATGGGCCGGCCCGGTTACGTCGTCACGAAGGGTTCCGTGACCTTCCAGGGGGATGACATCACGAAGATCTCGCCCGATGAGCGTGCCAAGCGGGGTCTGTTCCTGGCGATGCAGTACCCCACGGAGGTTCCTGGGGTCAGCGTCGTGAACTTCCTGCGCACCGCCTATCAGGCGGTGAAGGGTGAGCAGGTCGGCGCACTTGCGTTCCGCAAGCACATGAAGACGCAGATGGACCGCCTCAACATCGACGACGCCATGGTGAATCGCTACGTCAACCAGGGATTCTCGGGCGGTGAGAAGAAGCGGAACGAGGTGTTGCAGCTCGCCGTGCTCGAACCCAAGATCGCGATCTTGGACGAGACCGACTCCGGCTTGGATATCGATTCGCTAAAGCTGGTCGCCGAAGGTGTGAACGAGCTCGTTGGTCCCGATCTCGGCGTCTTGCTGATCACCCACTACCAGCGCATGCTGAACTACATCACCCCAGACCAGGTCCACGTGATGATGAGTGGTCGTATCGTGAAGTCCGGAGGCGCCGAGCTGGCCCACGACCTCGAGGCGAAGGGCTACGAGGGCATCCGGGGCGAACTGGGGCTGGGCGAGGACGACGTTGCCGAGGCAGGCTGACCCGGACGCGAGGGAACGGAGCGCGGTCATGACCGATCACAGGGACACGTTGGACGTCGAGGCGATCCGCCGCGATTTCCCGATCCTGTCACGCACGGTGGGCGAGCATCCGTTGGTCTACCTGGACAGTGCCGCCACCAGTCAGAAGCCCGATCAGGTCATCGACGCTGAGGCCGACTTCTACCGCCACCACAACGCCAACGCCCACCGCGGGATCCATATGCTGGGCGAGGAGGCGACCGAAGCCTACGAAGGGGCTCGCGCCACCGTCGCGAGGTTCCTGGGTGCGCCCTCGCCCGACACGATCGTGTTCACGCGCGGGGTCACCGAATCGCTCAACCTGGTTGCCCAGGGCTGGGGACGGAAGTTCCTGGGCGAGGGCGATGAGATCCTGCTCACCGAGATGGAGCATCACTCCAACATCGTGCCGTGGCAGATGACGGCCGACGTCACGGGCGCGACGCTGCGCTACATCCCGCTCACGGACGACGGGTTGCTCGATCTGTCGGGGCTGGGGTCGTTGCTCACCGAACGCACCAAGGTCGTCGGCGTTACCGGCATGTCGAACGCGTTGGGGACGATCACGCCGCTGCGACAACTCGCTGACGCGGCTCACGCCATGGACGCGATGATCGTGGTGGACGGTGCCCAGTTGGCGCCACACCTTCCGATCGACGTCCAAGCCCTCGATGTGGATCTGCTGGGATTCACCGGTCACAAGATGCTGGGTCCGACAGCCAGCGGCGGGCTCTACGGCAAGGCCGAGATCCTGGACGCGATGGATCCCATGTTCGGTGGCGGTGAGATGATCCACGAGGTCTTCCCCGACCACAGCACCTACAAGCCGGCACCGTTCAAGTTCGAGGGCGGCACGATGCCGCTGGCCCAACAGGTCGGGCTCGCGGCAGCGATCGACTACCTGGAAGCGTTGGGCATGGACAACGTTCGTGCTCACGAAGAGGAGATCACGCGATACGCCCTGGATCGTCTGCTGGACGCCGGCGCGACGATCTTCGGCCCCAAGGACGTGAGCATCCGTGGTGGTGCGGTGAGCTTCTGGTTCAAGGACGTCCACCCACACGACCTCGCCACGATCCTCAACGAACAGGGTGTCGCGATCCGCGCCGGCCACCACTGCGCGCAGCTGGTGATGCGGCGCTTCGGGGTCCCGGCGACCGCGCGGGCTTCGTTCTACGTGTACAACACGCCCGGCGAGGTGGACGCCTTGATCGACGCGCTCGACCGTGCGCAAGCCATCTTCAGCTGAACGAGAGAGGGAACCGTGGCGCTCGACGACATCTACAAGGAAGTCATCCTCGACCACTACAAGAGCCCGCGGAACAAGCGAGAGTTGCCCGGTGCGGAGTTACAGTGCCACGCCAACAACCCGCTCTGCGGCGATGAGATCACGGTGTTCGCGCACCTGGATGGCGACACCGTGGAAGCGGTCACCTTCCAGGGCGCGGGGTGTTCGATCAGCCAGTCCAGTGCCTCGATGATGACTGAGGCCGTGACGGGTGTGCCCGTGTCCGATGCCCTGAAACTGGCGGCTGACTTCCGGGGGATGATGGCGGGGGACGTCGACCCCTCCGAGGACGAGTTCGGGGACCTCGTCGCGCTGAAGGGCGTGGTGCAGTACCCGATCCGCATCAAGTGCGCCGTGCTCGCGTGGGACGTCCTTCAGGATGCGCTCGACGGTTCCGGCAACGCCAGCGGCACCCAGCCCCACACCGTCGGATAGTTCGTCCGCGGCTCCCAAGCCTCTAGGCTTGGCCGATGCCGCGCGTGAAGCCCTCCCTCGACTGGCTGCTGGTGTTGGTGCCGGTCGCGGTCGGCCTCGAACTCGCGAACGGCCCAGACCTCGCGATCTTCGTGGCGTCTGCGGCGGCGATCGTGCCGTTGGCGGGCCTGATCGGACGGTCCACCGAGCAACTCGCGCTGCACACGGGTCCGCGCATCGGCGGACTGATCAACGCGACGTTCGGCAACGTCACCGAGTTGATCATCGCGTTCTTCTTGATCCTGGACGACAAGACCCAGATCGTGAAGGCGTCGCTCACCGGGTCGATCATCGGCAACCTGCTGTTGGTCCTGGGGCTGTCGTTCTTGTTGGGCGGGCTTCGACACAAGGAACAGCACTACAGCGCGAACGCCGCGTCGGTGCACTCGACGTCGTTGGTCCTGGCGGTGACCGGGCTGTTGATGCCTGCGTTGTTCGCCCTGGGGGCCAACGGTGCGGATCTGCTGGAGCGCGAGGTCGTGAGCGCCACCGTCGCTGCCGTCCTGATGGCCCTCTACGTCGCTGCGCTCGTGTTCACCCTCGTGACGCACGAACACCTGTTCCACGTGCCCGACGAAGGTGAAGCGCCGAGATGGTCCAGGCGGAAAGCCATCGGCATGCTGTTGCTGGCGACCGGCATGGTGGCGCTGATGTCGGAGCTCCTGGTCAGCTCCTTGGAACCTGCGCTCGCCGACATCGGGCTGTCGGAATTCTTCGTGGGGTTGATCTTGATCCCCATCATCGGCAATGCCGCCGAGCATTCGTCGGCGGTGATGTTCGCCTTGCGCAACAAGGTGGACGTGACCCTGGAGATCGCGATCGGCTCGTCCACGCAGATCGCGCTGTTCGTGGCGCCGGCGCTGGTGTTCATCTCCCTCGCGGTGGGTCACCCGATGGACTTCATCTTCTCGACGTTCGAAGTAGCGGCGGTGGCGTTGTCGACCATCCTGGTCTTCATGATCTCCAGCGACGGTCGGAGCAACTG
>DATDJD010000026.1:0-14075 GCA_036520695.1 Actinomycetota bacterium | reverse complement strand
GGCCGACATCACCCTGACAGGTGCGGCCGCACAACTCTCCCGAGGCCTGCTCCCCGAGATCTCCAAGAAGCTCACGCAACAGTTCGCCGATTGTCTCGAGGCGAGCATGCGAGCCGAGCAGGCTGATCGGGCCGCCGCGGCATCTCCTGAAGGCGCATCCGCCGCCACCGACGGCCCGGCGTCAGGAGATCCAAGGCCGGCGGCGGTCACGCCGAAGCCGGTCGCCAAGCCGGTCGGTGGCATCGGACTCGGGCTTGCCGCGATCTGGGGGATCATCAAGAACTTCTTCCGCAAGCTGTTCGGGGGCGGGAAGTCTCAAGCGTGATCACCGGTGTGGTCCTGGCCGCCGGCGAAGGCCGGCGGTTCGGAGGCACGAAGCAGCTTGCGACCGCTGCAGGCAAGCCTCTCGTGCAACATGCGATCGACGCGCTCGCGGGCACCGACATCGACGAGATACTGGTGGTGACCGGTCACGACGCCGACGCGGTCGAGGCCAGCCTCAGTCTTCCCGCGGTCGGTCGATTCGTTCGGAACCCGGACTTCGGCAGGGGACAATCGACCTCGCTGGCGGCAGCCTTCCACGAGGTCGCCGAGGACAGCGAAGCCACGGTCGTGCTCATGGGCGACCAACCGGGCGTCGAACCGACCGATGTCGTGGCCCTGATCGAGCGGTTCCGGGCCACGCGGGCCCAGATCGTCCGATTGCGCTACGCCGACGGTCCCGGCCCAGCGCTGTTGTCCCGGGAGATCTACGCCGAAGCTGGTCACCTCCATGGCGACGTCGGCGCCCGAGTCCTCATGGCCAGCCACCCGGAGTGGGTCGAGGAAGTCCCGATCGATCGACCCGCACCTCGCGACGTGGACCACCCGGACGACCTCGAGACCTGATCGGGGACCGTCGAAGCGGTGGTTCAGTCGCCGGCCGGACCCTCAAGCGGTGACAGCAAGACTTCGAGCTGCGCTGCGTGCTCGCGAGGGCGGATCCGATCCAGCTGTGCCTCTTCCTTGCCCAGCACGGAGATCCTGAGCTTGCTGCCGAGCAGGCCCGACGTCGTGTACACCCCGACGATCGCCGACCGCTCCTCTTCCCAGACCGCCAGGCCGAGTTGGGTCGTGATCGCGATGTGCAGCACACGACGGTCGGTCACCGCGAAGAGCCCACGGCCGTTCATGTCGCCGATCGCGATCGCGAGGATCCTCTCGCCGCGCCCTCGCATCGAGGCCAGGACATCGATCTCTCGCCACAGCAACCTGATCACGTCGGTGTTGTGTCCGTCGACCAGGGCTTGGAGCTCGAACCAACTGACGATGTCGCCGTGCATGTCGACCACGCGACCTTCCAGCGACTCCAGGAGGAGCGACATGAGATCCTTCCCCTTCATCAGCTGGTTCGGTTCGAGGCTGATGTGATCCCCTGTCCGGCCGATCAGCGTGACCGACCCATCCGGACCGAGCACTGCGACCTCGACATCCTCGAACCGGATCCCGAACTCGTTCTGGCCGAAGCGACGCATGACCCCGGTGCGACCCATGACCGTTTCATCGGTGGCACTCCCGTCCCACCGGGCATAGAGACGACCCCAGATCGGCTGGCTCTCGGGCGGAGGCGCTGGATGCCTCGCGTACCGCCCGGGAACCTCGACCCCTTCGGGCGCGACGAAGATCGTCGTCTCGAGCGCCTCGCGCATCGCCGTGCACACCTTCTCGGGCGTCAGGCGGGCACCCTGATGCTCGAGCCCTTTCCACGAGGTCGGTTCGCGACCGAAGAGGGAAGCGATGCACTTGCGTGCCGCTTCGGTCGCGGGCCTCGCCGGGTCGGTGGAGTTCCACGGCATCGCTGAGCGATGGGCACGCTCAACCTCCTCCGGCGTGACCCCCTCGGCGACCCCTTCCAGGAGCGGATCGAGCACACCCACCGCTTCTGGCATGCGGTCCTCCATCGCATCGAGGGCAAGGGTGTAGAGGCTCTCGAGCGGACCGATGCGCTCCTCGTGTCGTACCACCATGTACGAGAGGGCTCGCTCCAGACGCATCGTCGTCATCGCGCGTTCCCGCAGGATGATCGTGGCCATGAACAGCGCCAACGAGCGCGTCGCGCTGAAGGAGCATCCCAGCCCGAGCTCCGATCCATGGATGTGTGAGGGCGTGACGAGTCCAGGGATCGGCTCGGGGACAGGGATCGGCAGACGAGACCCGGATGGCAGTTGCAGCCGTAGTGAGGTACTCGGGGGGCGCGTCATGTAGACCGCGGCCTGACCGCTGGTGAAGTGATCGGCGGCCCAGGAAGCGACATCGTGGGGCCCCAGGTGTCGCAAGCCGAACTGGAACCAGTCCACCAGCCCGAACCCTCGGGTTCCGAAGCGCGCCGAGGCGGATCCGGCGAAGGAGCCGCTTCCGCTCCTGGCCTCGGTCTCCAAGATGTTCCGCTCTTGATCCAGCCGCTCCAACGGGAGGGAGCTGAGGTTACGGCACACCTGTGTCAAGAAGGACTCGGCCTGCTCCTGCGTCCCGTTGACGATGAATCGCGTGGTGAGTGCCTCGACGGAACCGTTCATGTCGAGCCCGCTCTCCATCAACGGGAACAGCGCGAGATGTTCGACGATGTGATTGATGCCGTGGATGCGGAGCGTTTCATCGGCCGCACCGGTTCGGAACACGAGTCCTGCGAGACAGGGACCGGGCACATCCGTGTACCAGACCTGTACCCCGTCGATCTCGGTCGCGACCGGTTCGTCGAAAGGCATCGGCCGAGGGTACGTCAACCCTCACACCAGCGCTAGGTCCGCCTCGTCCCCTTCTTCATCATCTGCCGGGTCAGGTCGGGCGGTCCGAAACCGAAACGTTCGTACAACTCGTGGGCATCGCGGGTGGCGAGGTGCCACGGCAGGTCGGCGTATGGTCCCATCTCAACCGCCTGGCGCACCAACTCGACGCCGAGCCCTTTTCCGCGGTGACCTTCCAGCACGAACACGTCGAGCAGGAACGCATACGTGACCTCGTCACTTTCGATGCGGCAGAACCCAACCATGACGTCGTCCAGATAGACGCCGATCACCGCCGCTGCGCGGGCCATGAGTGACGTGACGGTCTCGCGCGTGCGGCCCTCGGCCCAGTACGAGGCGGTGAGGTACCTGTGCACCACGTCGACGTCTACTCGGCCACGATCATCGTCGAGCTCGTAGTCGTTCGGGAGTGCCCGGCGCATCAGCAGGACGTCCCCAGCCGACGGTGCTGCAACACCGGGAACGACCGCCGCAACCCACGCATCTCGTCCAGGTCGAGATCCGCGAACCACACGCCCTCGCCGTCCTCCGACCCCTCTGCGAGGATCCGGCCCCATGGATCGACCACGAGCGAATGGCCGTAGGAACGCCGCCCCTCCCCCGGTGCGCCGAAGGCTCCACACTGAGCGGGCGCGACCACGAAGCACTGGTTCTCGATCGCGCGAGCACGCAGCAGCGTGTGCCAGTGATCCTTCCCGGTGCTGTGTTGGAATTGGGCCGGGACGAACAGGACCTCGGCCCCTTGGGCCATCAGACCGCGATACAGCTCCGGGAACCGGAGGTCGTAGCAGATCGACAGCCCCACGCGCGCCGTCTCGGTCACGTGCGTCACGAGTTGGTCCCCGGCCGTGATCGTGGCTGATTCTTGGATCGGCGGCTGATCCGCTAATTCCACGTCGAACAGGTGGATCTTGCGATACGACGCTGCGATCTCCCCCTCGCGATCGATCAGCACGGACGTGTCGTACACGTGATCGGCGTGCGCCTCCAGGAGACCTCCGGCGATGACCCACATCGAACGCGAGCGCGCGACGGAGCCGATCCGGTCGGTGACCGGTCCCGGGATCGGCTGGGCCACTTCGTGTCGTCGTGAGGCCGGGCCCATGAACTCCAGGTACTCCGGGAGGGAGGCGAGATCCGCACCGCCGTCGGCAGCCTGGCGAACCAGTCGTTCAGCCGTCGCGAGGTTTCGTTCCACGTCGGCACCGGAATTCATCTGGCAGATGGCGACACGCATCGACGAGAACGCTACCCGTCGTTCCCGTACCGCATGAATCGCCTTCTCAACGGCAAGATGAACCAGAGCACGATCACGAGGAGCGCGGCGATCACACCGATGATGTTGGCCGTCCCTTGGGCGAACAAGATCTCCGAGATCATCCACGAGACAGCCACCATGCCGACGGCGAGGCATGCGATACCGGCCATGATCAGCCGGTTGCTTGCTCGCAGTATCCGTTCCTTGTCCCCTTGACGGAACCGGAGTCGGTGGAACGAGGACACGGTCATCATCAGAACCGCCGCCAACGCGATCGAGTAGAAGGCGATCACGTACGCCACCCGCACCTCCGGGTCGGCTTCCGGCCAGTAACTGGTGAACGGGAGCGTCAGCAGGAATGCGAACAACACCTGTACCCCAGGCAGCACCACCCTGAGTTCGTTCAAGAACTCGATCAGCTCACGGTCGACCCGCATCTTCTCCGTTTCACCGGGCGGGGCGCCGGACTCGTGCGGTCGTTCGTCGCTCATGCGGCGACCTTATCGCGATAGCGTGGGGCCGTGCCCCAGGTGCGCTACTCGGTGTCGGGAGACGACGGACGATCGGTGGGAACCGAGGTGCTGCGCTGCGCGCCGGGGCCGATGGGATGGCGATCGTTCAGCGAGATCGACACGACGGACCCCACCCCGCATCACGAGATCGTCGACATCGCGGTCGATGCAGAGTGGCGCATCGCCAGGGTCCGGATCGACACCGGCGAGCACGACATCCTGCTCGAACCTCAAGGCAACGTCCTGACCGGCTACCGCAACCACGAGCCGATCGAGATCCCGTGGAGCGCCGACCTGCACCTGGACTACTTCACGCCCACCACGAACGCCGTGACGATCCACCGACTGAAGGCAACCGCCGAGATCGACGTCGTGTATCTCGCACCGGTCACCCTGGAACCCTCACGCGTGCGCCAACGGTATGAACGGATCGGCGACGAGGAGATCGAGACCCCCGCGGGACGCTTCGCGTCGACCCGGTGGCGATTCACCGCGCTGGACTCCGGCTGGACGGGCGATCTGTGGGTAGCCGGAGACGTGGTGGTGGCCTACGAGGGCCTGTTCACCTTGGAGACCTACGAAGCCGGCGTGTCGGGAGCGCACCCCATCGCATGACGAAGGCCGACCCCGAGGGCCGGCCTTCGCGCGGGCATGTATCGAGCCGTCGGCCGGGGCGAGCCCACGGCCCACAGGGTGGTTAGGAGACCTTCTTCGCCTCCACTTCGATGACGAGGTCGACCTTCTTGCCGACCAGGAGGCCGCCGGACTCGATCGCCATGTTCCAGGTCAGATCCCAGTCCTCGCGCTCGACCGTGGTCTTGGCCTCCGCGGAGAAGTAGGTGTTGCCGAACGGGTCGACTCCGGACCCGAGGTACTCGCCGGTCAACGTGACCGGTTTCGTGATGTCACGGATCGTGAGGTCGCCGTCCAGCTCGAAGTTCGTGCCACCGGTGTGGCGGATGTCCGTGCTCTTGAAGGTCATGACGGGGTGTTCATCGACCTCGAAGAAGTCGGCGCTCTTCAGGTGCTCGTCGCGCTGGCCGAAGTTGGTTTGCACGCTGGCCGTCTGGACCTCGACCTCGACGTGCGAGGTTTCCGGCGTGTCGCCGACCTCGATCGTGCCGGAGAACTCGGTGAACCGGCCACGGGTCTTGCTGAGCAGGTGCTTGGCCACGAAACCGACTTCGGTGTGGCTTGCGTCGAGCTCGTAGGTCCCCGCAGGCGGGAGCGTGATGCTTTCGATGTCGCGAGCTGCTGTTGCCATGGTGCCGACCTCCTCGTGCTGTGCTCGTCGCCCCTTACGACGATGCGATACTTGTGCTAACAGAACCGTAGCTACTCGTTATTCCAGAGTAACTCAGGAAATGAAATCAAGCGGTCGATGGTTCCTGATGGAAGGATGGACGCCGTGAAGACCGAGACGCCCGAAGAATCGCCGATCTGCGAGCACTTCCAACGTGCCGCCGACCTGATCGGCCGTCGTTGGAACCCGCTGATCCTGCGCGGACTACAAACGGGCGTCACGCGGTTCTCCGATCTGAAGACCGGGATCCCTCAGATCAGCGACGCGATGTTGTCGGAGCGTTTGAAGGAACTCGAAGCCGAGGGGATCGTCACGCGAGTGGTCACGCCCGACACACCCGTCCGCATCACCTACGGCCTCACCGCACGCGGCCGCGACCTGTCCAAGGTCATGGATGAACTCGGTCAATGGGCCGAACGGTGGGCTGAAGCGCCTGCCTAGCGTTTCCCGTTCACGCGGAGGCTTCGCGTTCCAACTCGGCGAACAACCCGCTGTGATCACGATCGCCATCACCTGCGTCCACGGCCTTCTGCAGCTGTTGCGTCACGACGCTGAACGAGGGGATCGGCGTGCTCGTGGCCGCGGCCGCTTCCTCGACGATGCGCGCATCCTTCCGGTGAAGACGGATGCGGAATCCCGGCTCGAAGGTCCGGTCGAGCATCCGCTGACCGTGCACCTCCAGGATCTTCGAACCTGCGAACCCGCCCAGGAGCGCCTCGCGCACCTTGGCCGCGTCGACGCCCGAACGCTCTGCGAGCAGCAGCGCCTCGGCAACCGCTTCGATCGTGGCGGCAACCACCAACTGGTTGCATGCCTTGCACACCTGGCCGGCACCGCTGGGGCCGACGTGGACGATGTTCTTGCCCAAAGCTTCGAAGATCGGCGTCGCCCGCTCGAACGCCTCTGCCTCACCACCGACCATGATCGACAACACTGCGTCGATCGCGCCGCGTTCCCCGCCCGAGACGGGAGCGTCCAGCATCGCCACACCCGCGTCCGCGAACGTCCTCGCCATCGCGCGAGTCGGTCCTGGGTCGATCGAACTCATATCGATCACGAGTGAACCGGCGGACACGCCGTCGACGACGCCTCCTTCGCCGGTGAGGACCTGTTCGACGTCGCCGGTATCGGGCAGCATCGTGATCACGAGGTCGCTGGCGGACGCCACCTCGGCAGCGCCGGTCGCGCGAACGGCGCCAGCTTCCACCAGCTCATCCACGGGCACGGCACTCCGTGAATGCACCGTGAGCGGGAACCCCGCAGCCAGCAGGTTCTTGGCCATGGGCTTGCCCATGATCCCCAGGCCGATGAATCCGATGCGCTCGGGTGGGCGGGAAGCCATCGATCAGTCCTCCATTGCCGCGTCGCTGATCTCGAGCGCCCGGTCGATGATCTCGAACCCTTCGCCGAGTTGTTCCTCGGTGATGCACAGCGGCGGGTTGGTCATGATGTTCCACCAACGGATGAACGTGGTGAGCCCATTGTCGACCAGGAACCGTGTCACCTGCTGCATCGTCTCGTTCACGGTGTTGAACGGCGACAGCGGCTCCATCGTCTCGCGACTCTTCACCAGTTCGAGGATCCCGAACAGTCCGATGTTGCGGTAGCGACCCACGCTGGGGTGTTTCGCAGCGAGCGCCTCATGGTGGGCGCGCATGACCGGGTCCAAGCGCTTCGCGTTGCCGACCAGGTCGTCGTCCTCGAGCACGTCGATCGCCGCGATCGCCGCAGCGACCCCCAGCGGGTGCGTGTTGTACGTCAGGCCGCCCCAGAACACGTTGTCCTCGAAGTGGGCGGCGACGTGGGGGGCGATGCCGACGGCGCCGAGCGGCGCGTACGACGACGTGAGTCCCTTCGCCGTGGTGATCAGGTCGGGCACGACGTTCCAGTGGTTGATCGCGAACCATTCGCCGGTCCGCCCCCAGCCGCACATGACCTCGTCGGCGATCATCATGATGCCGTAGCGGGTGCAGAGTTCGCGGACGCCTTGGATGTACCCGTCGGGGGGGATCAAGATGCCGTTCGTGCCCGTCACCGTCTCCAGGATGAACGCCGCGATCGTCTCAGGCCCTTCGAGTTCGATCGTCTCTTCGAGCAGTGCGAGTGCCGTCTGCGCATCGTCGAACCCGCGTGCAGGGCCGTGATAGGGGTCGAGCACGTGCACGACCCCGGGCATCGCGGGTTGCTCGTTGGGCCAGCGGCGCGGGTCACCGGTCATCATCATCGTGGCGTACGTGGACCCGTGGTAGCTGCGATAGCGGGCGAGCACCTTCTGGCGGCCGGTCACCATCTTCGCCATCTTCACCGCGTTCTCGTTGGCCTCGGCCCCCGCCAGGGTGAAGAAGGTCTTCTCGATGTCGCCGGGCCACAACTCCGCGAGGCGCTTGCCCAGGACCGCCCTGCCCTCGAACGCCTGGAACGGAGAGATGTACGGAAGCTTCTCGGCTTGGCGCGCGATGGCATCGGCGACCCGCTTGTCGCCGTGACCGATGTTCACGCCCATCAGCTGGGAGCTGAAATCGATCCACTTCCGCCCGTCCGTGCCGTACATGTAGACGCCTTCGGCGTGATCGATCGCGAGCGGGGCCACCTTCGACTGGGCGGACCAGTCGTACAACGTGTATCGCTTGGAATCGGCGACGATCTGTTCGGCCGTCATAGAGCCGATGTCGGTAACCATGGTGCCCCTCTTTCCTCTCAGGGTTCGGTGCCTGCGGCGGACCCAACGACGTAGCTGTGCTCCGCTGCCCAATGAAGCGTCACGGGTTGTCCAGGCCTGGGATCGTCGGCCCCAACCTCATCGTTCAAACGGTGGACGGTGAGCTGCTCACCGGTCGGCAACAAGACGATCAGTTGCGTCACCGACCCCAGATAGACGACGTCGATCACGGTCCCCCCGACCCGAGATGCTCGGCCGTCGACGTCACCGCTAGCGAGCTTGATCCATTCGGGCCGCACGGTGATCGTCGTGTGCCCTTCGGGCACGGCCCCCCCTTCGGGCTGTGCGGCGAGGATCCGTTGGTCCTCGCCGAGGTCCATCGACAGTAAGCCGTCGTCGCGGCGGTCGATGCGGAGGTCGATCAGGTTGGACGTGCCGATGAACCCCGCCACGAAGGCGCTCACCGGGCGTTGGTACAGCTCCCTCGGCGTTGCGAGTTGTTCGACCACACCGCCGTTCATGACGGCGATGCGGTCGCTCATCGTCATCGCTTCCTCTTGGTCGTGCGTGACGTAGACGAACGTCGTACCGGTGCGTTGCTGGAGCTCCTTGAGCTCCAGCTGCATCTCTTTGCGCAACTTCAGGTCGAGCGCGCCGAGCGGCTCATCCAGCAAGAGCGCGGCGGGACGGTTGATCAGCGCACGACCCAAAGCCACTCGCTGTTGCTGGCCACCCGAGAGTTGACCTGGGCGTCGATCTTCGTATCCCTCGAGTCGAACGACGCGCAGGATCTCGGTCATCCGTTCCGACGTCTCGGCACGCGAGAGCTTCTGGATCTTGGGTCCGAACGCGATGTTCTGAGCCACCGTCATGTGCGGGAACAACCCGTACGCCTGAAACACCATGTTCACGTTTCGCTTCGCCGGCGGGATGTGTGTCACCTCGCCGCCTTGGAGCAGGATCCGACCTTCGTCCGGGGTCTCGAACCCGGCGATCATCCGTAGCGTCGTGGTCTTGCCACAGCCGCTCGGACCCAGCATCGAGAAGAACTCACCACCCGGGATCGTGAGCGACACGTCGTCGACCGCCTTCACATCGCCGAAGCGCTTCGTGACCCGTTCGACCTTGATCTCGCCTTCGTGGTCCGTCTCGATCCTCGCCTCGCCGTTCGTGCTCATGCATCGATCCTGTTCAGTCGGGCGAGTCGGTAGGCCACCAAGGACAGCAGCACCGACATCGCGAGGAGGAGGAACGTCAACGCCGATCCGGTACCCCAGTCACCCTGACCGAGGATCAGGTCACGCACGCGTTGTCCCATCATGTAGGAACCCGCGCCGCCCACGATGTCCGACGTGACGAAGTCGGTCAGCATCGGGATGTAGACCAGGATCATCGCGACGAAGATGCCGGGGGCCGCGAGCGGGATCAAGATCTTGCGCGACTGCTGCCACCAGCCGGCGCCCAGATCGGTGGCGGCCTCGAACATCGACGGCTCGATCGCCTTCATCGCGGCATAGATCGGGATCGTCGTGTAGGTGATGTACGTGGTCGCGAGCGTCAAGATCACCGCGAACCGGCTGTACAGGAGCCAGTCGACCGGCGGGCCAGGGATCAGCCAGTTGAAGATCCCGTTGCGGCCCAGGATCACCTGCCAGGCGTATACCTTGACCACGGGAGCCAGCTCGTCGGCAAGCACCAACGACAGCAGCAGGAACAGCTCCCATTTCTTCGCTTTGAACACCATGAAGTAGGCCAGCGGCATCGCGATCACGAGCATGACGGCCATCGCGGTCGTCGCGATCGTGAACGTGGTCCAGGCGATGTGGGGATTCAGGGGGTTCGTGAGGACCTCGGTGTAGTGGCTCAACGTGTAGCCGCTGTCCACCCGGGGCGGGAACTTCACGATGCTCATCTGCACCATGATCAACAGCGGCAGCAGGAAGAAGATGATCAGCAGGGTGACGGGCGCGAACAGGATCCCCAACGCACCTTTGGCCGGACCCTTCGGACGCTTCCCGCCGTCCTTGGCCTCCGATGGGATCTCCAGGATCTCGCCGACGCTCGCCATCAGGTCTTCGCCGCCGCCGCGACCGCTTCGGTACCGGCGATCAAACTCTTGGCGCCCTCGTCATCGGTCCGGGACCGAAGCAGGCGGAGCGCGAACCAGATGATGATGATCTGCGCGACCGAGATCACCGTCGAGATCGCGTTCACGATCGCGGTGTGATCGGGGTTTCGGACCGAGGAGTACACCCACACCGGGAACGTCTGCTGGAACCCCAGCGTGAAGGCACTGATCTCGTAGTTGTTGAACGACCACGTGAACGCGAAGATCCCCGCCGCGGCGAGGGCTGGCGCGATGTGCGGCATGATGATGTGGCGAAGTACCTGCAGCCGGGAGCAGCCCAGGTCGATCGCCGCCTCTTCCTGCACCTTCTGGAACCGGAACAGCTGCGCCGCCACGATGGCCGTGACCAGCGGGAACGTACAGATCGTCTGGGTCGCGATCACGGTCTTGAGGCTGAGGTCGATGTTGGCTCGTGCGTAAGCCATCAAGGCCGCGATCCCGATGATCAGCCACGGAAGCACCAGCGGTGCCCCGACCAATCCGCCGATCGCACCTCGACCACGGAAACGGAACCGGGTGAGACCGAACGCAGCGAGCGTGCCGAGGACGAGGCAGAGCGGCGCCACGATCAGCGCCACGATGAACGAGTTCGCGATCGCCTCTCGGAGGGTGGGATCCTGGAACGCTGCCTTGTACCACTCGGTCGTGAACCCCTCGAGCGGGAACGCGAGCACGCTCGAGTCGTTGAACGAGAACAGCACGAGGATCACCAGCGGCCCGAACAGGGCGAGCATGACGACGGCGAGGAACGCCCGCCAACTCCAGGCGTTCACGGCGCGACGCCGCCGAACGCGGGCGGCACCCGCGGCGTCGGTGATCGCGAGTCCGCCCCCGTCCTGGACCGCCTGGGCCACTACGACGCCTTGACCTCGGTCCACGCCGCGATCCAAGCGGCTCGGTCATCGGGCGGGCTCGCCGGGATCGCGTTGTCCAGCGTGAACAGCGAATCGAGAGCGGCCGACTCCACGACCTTCTTCGGCACCGCATCGATGATGCCCTGGTTCGACGTGAGGTAACTGAAGTTGGTCGCCGCGTAGATCTGCGGCGGCAGCGAGGTGTACCAGTTGAGCAGCGCGTACGCCGCATCCAGGTTCTCTTCAGCGATGTCGGGACTGATGCCGTACCCGCAGGTCCACAGCATCTGACCCTCCTCCGCGGCTGCGAACTGCACGTTGAGTCCGTCGCGGTCCCGCATCAGTTGTGCATCGCCCGGGTACCCGGAGGCGATGACTACTTCGCCCGACTTGAACTGCGCACGGATGTCCGCCTGACCTTTCCAGAACGTGCGGAACTGGTCGCGGTTGTCCTTGAGGAACTGGGTCACCTGCGTGAGTTGCTCGGGCGTCATCTCCAAAGGGTTGGGGATGTCGTTGGCGAGCGCACCGACGTCGAGCGCTGTGATCGCGAGGTCCTCGAGCGACGCACGACCGGCGTACTGCGGGTCGAACAGATCCTTCCACGACGTGGGGGGGGTCGTGATCTCGTCGGCGTTGTACACGATCCCCGCGGTCCCGGCATCCACCGGCACGATGAACGCCTCGCCGTCGACCTGCACGCCGGGCAGCTCCTTCATGCCCGGCCACAACACGTCCCAGTTCTCCAGCCGCGACGTGTCGAGCGGCATGTACATGCCCTTGTTCACCATTTCGAGCGTGGCCTCATCGACGCAGCTGTTGACGACATCGGCTTCGAAGCCGGCCTGGATCTTCGCCACCGCTTCTTCGTTCGAACCGAACGACGCCGTCTCGAGCTCGATGTTGGGATAGGTCTCGTAGAAGGTTTCCATGTAGTCCGGATCGAACCCGTCGGAGTAGGAGAACAGGCGGATCTTGCCGGTGATCGACGCCGGATCTCCCGGGGTTGCCCCTCCGGCACTGGGCGACGCTTCGTCGTCCCCTTCACCGCACGCCACCATCACCATGGTCAGCGCGAGCGCTGCAGCAACACCTCGCAGATACCGTGTTCGCATCCTGTGATCCTCCCCGGTTCGGGCTCGCCGATCGATGTCCGTTGGCTGTCACGCTCCGCCAGGGGCGAAGGTAGGTCAAGGTAAGTAGATTGTCAACCGTTGACAATCCCCAGGCGGGGGTACTCAGTCTTTGACGACGCCGGCGATCAATTCGCCTGCGTGTTCGGCGTGTTCGGCCAGCAGACGAGACGCCAACTCCTCGTCGCCGGCCGCGATGGCCTCGACGAACGGGCGATGTTGGTGCGAGATCTCGTCCAGCGAACGCAGGACCTGTTCATCCAGTCGGAGGAGCCCCCGCAAGGTGGGCACGTATCGCATGAACGTATCGAGGATCCGTGAGTTCCCGCACAACTCACACAGGCCCTCGTGGAACGCCAGATCGGCTCTGGACACCGCGATCCCGTCACCTGAGGCGACGGCGGCGTCGATCTCGTCGGCCAAGGAACGGAGCCTGGCGATGGCCTCCTGGTCCTTGGTTCGTGCGATCAGTCGAGCCGCGCGACCTTCGAGCGCTGCTCGCAGCCCATAGATCTCCCGCACGTCGTCGGCGGTGAGGCTCACCACGAACGTGCCACGGCGCGGTTCTTCGTTGAGCAATCCTTCCGCCCGAAGCAACTTGAACGCTTCCCGCACAGGACCTCGGCTGATGTCGAGCTGTTCGGCGATGCGCGCTTCCACCAGATGCTCCCCTTGGGCGAACCCACCGGCCAGGATCTGCTCCCTGATACGGTCGGCAGCATCCTCGGCCAGCGAACGAGGAGCCTGCAGCGGCATGAGGGGCGTCGACACCACGTGGTCGCTCATGGCCGTATCGTAGCATCCGGCTGTCGACAGTTGACCAACGACCGTGGGTTCGATTCTGACACGGACCAAGAGGGGTGGACGCAGTGCCCAGGATCGCTTCGATCGAGGTTCGCGCGCTTGGGCCGGACGTGGAACGGTTCCGCTACACGTCGTTCCAAGACGAGGTGTACACCACCACGACGCTGGTCCAGATCACGGACGACGGAGGCACGGTCGGGCTCGGCGCGTACGACTCCGATTCCTACGGAGACTGGGACCGCAGTCCGCTCGAGACGCTGCGCACGATCGTCCCGAGGCTCGTCGACACGGACCCTGACGACCACGACGCGATCGCGACCCTCCTCAGCGAAGACGGGACGTCACCGTTCCCGCCCGCCGTGCGGTCGACGATCGACATGGCCTGTTGGGACCTCGCCGCCCGGCGTGCAGGGCAACCGCTCCACACCGTGCTCGGCGGCGATCCGGGCTCGACGAGCCTGCCCGCGTATGCCTCTGTGCCGACGTTCGATGAGCCCGACGCGTACCTGGAGGCGATCGAAGGCTACGTCGCTCAGGGGTTCACCGCGATCAAGGTGCACGCATGGGGCGTGCCCGCGCGCGACGCCGACCTGCTCCGCGCCGTACGAGCACGGTTCGGGTCGCTGATCCTGATGCACGAC
>DATDJD010000025.1:0-2667 GCA_036520695.1 Actinomycetota bacterium | reverse complement strand
GTGGCCGTGGCGACGTCGCTCGGTGGGGTCGAAGATCTCGAGGAAGAAGTGGATTGGTGGGAGGAGCACGCCGCCCCGATCGAGGCAGCCATGGAGGCGGGCGATCTCCCCGGCGCCATCGATGCCGAGCTGGCGATCTGGGCGCCCATGGGCACGGCCGACGAGCCCGGCCGGCGGATCCGCGAGATCGCCATGGACAACATCCACGAGCTCACGATGGATGAGAGCTCGATCGAGGAACTCGACCCTCCAGCCGCCCTGCGGCTGGGCGAGATCGACGTGCCCACGCTGGTCGTCGTCGCGGAACGCGACCCGTCAGACATGCACCGCGCGGCGGACCTGGTTGCCAAGGGTGTGCTCGACGGGCGCTCTGTGTCGATCGAGGCCGATCACGTCGTCAACCTGCGCAACCCGCAGGCGTTCGATGCCGCCGTGCTGCCGTTCCTGGCCTCCGTACTCGTCTGAAAGCGCCTAGCGTTTGTGGGCTTCCTCACGGGCGTGTTGGTATTCGTCGATCACCTTCTGTGCCAGGTGTTGCGGCAGTTCCTCGTAGTGGCTGAACGTCATGGAGAACGCGCCGCGGCCACCCGTCATCGACCGCAGGTCGATCACGTAACGGGCCACTTCGGCCTGGGGGACCTGCGCCTTGATCCGCTGCTTCCCGCCGCCGATCTGCTCCATGCCCGCGATCTTGCCCCGCTTGCCGTTGAGGTCGCCCATCACGTCGCCGGTGAACGCGTCGGGCACCACGACCTCTAGGTCGACGACCGGCTCGAGCAGCGACACGCCGGCGGCCTCGACGGCTTCCTTGATCGCGATCGATCCGGCGATCTGGAACGCCATGTCGGAGGAGTCCACGGCGTGGAACTTGCCGTCGACGAGAGTGACCTTGACGTCGACCATGGGGTTCCCGCTGACCACGCCATCGGCCATGGTCTTGACGATGCCCTTCTCGATCGACGGGATGAACTGGTGCGGGATCGCACCGCCGAAGATCTTGCTCTCGTACACGAACCCCTCGCCATGAGCCAGGGGTTCGATCTCGATCGTGCAGACGGCGTACTGACCGTGGCCACCGCTCTGCTTCACGTGACGACCGGTCGCCGATGCTTTGCTTCGGATCGTTTCGCGGAAGGCGATCTTGGCGGGGCTGGTGACGACGTCGACACCGAACTTGCGCTTCAGCCGTTCGATCATGACCTCGAGGTGCGCCTCGCCCATCCCGTGCATCACGGTCTCGTGGGTTTCCTCGTTGCGGGTGACGCGCAACGTGGGGTCTTCCTCGCGGAGGCGTGCGAGGCCGGTCGCCAGCTTGTCCTCTTCACCCTTGGTCTTCGGCGCGATCGCGTAGGCCAGCAGCGGCTCGGGCAGGACCAGCGGAGCGAGATGGACCGGGAGATCCTTCGTGCTGAGGGTGTCCCCGGTGTGGGCGTGTTGCAGTTTGGCCACCGCCCCGATGTCGCCGGCACCGACGGAAGGGACAGGGTCATGTTCTTTGCCCTGCAGGGTGAACAACTGGCCGACCCGCTCATCGGTGCCCTGCGTCGTGTTGTGCACACTGGTGTCAGGTTTCACCGCGCCGCTGAACACGCGGAACATCGTGATGTGTCCCACGAAGGGGTCGGAGAGCGTCTTGAACACGAAGGCGGTCGTGGGATCCGAGCCCTCACACGAGCGTTGCGAGTCGGCGCCGTCTTTCGTCGTCACCGTGACCGATCCCCGGTCGACCGGCGATGGGAACTCCTCGACGATGAAATCGAGCAGCCGGTCGATGCCCATGGCTTTGGCGGCTGAGCCCACGATCACCGGGGCCAGCCGCGCACGGGTGAACCCGTCCTTGGCGCCCGAGACGATGTGCTCCTCGGGCAGCGTGCCGACCTCGAGGTACTCCTCGATCAAAGCATCGTCGGATTCGGCGACCGCCTCGATCAGCTTCTCTCGCGCCGGGTCGGCCATGGCGTGCAGGTCCTCGGGCCAGTCCGATTCCTCGGCCCTGGGGCCGGAGGGATAGCGATCGGCTTTCTCGTGGAGCAGATCGGCGACCCCCTCGAAGTCGTGCTCTTGGCCTATCGGGAGTTCGAATGGCGCCACCTGATTGCCGAACGACGACACCAGCTGGGCCAACGTGGCCTCGAAATCGGCACGCTCCCGATCGAGCTTGTTGACGAAGATCGCGCGGGGGAGACCTTCCTCGACGGCGAGCTCCCATGCCGCCTCGGTCTGGACCTCGACACCGTCGACGGCCGACACCACCACGATCACGGCGTCGACCGCCCTGACCGCAGACCGCACATCACCGATGAAGTCCGCGTAGCCGGGCGCGTCCAGCACGTTGATCTTGACGCCGTTCCACTCGATGGGAGCCATAGACAGCGACACCGAGATCCCTTTGCGTTGCTCGTCGGGGTCGTGGTCGGAGACGGTATTCCCGTCCTCGACGACGCCCATCCGAGTGATGGCGCCGGAGGTGAAGAGCATGGCTTCGAGGAGCGTGGTCTTGCCCGATCCCCCGTGGCCGACCAGCAGGACGTTGCGGATGTCCTTCGCGTCGTAGGTCTTCAAACGCGTCTCCTTCGCGGGCGAGGGTCGAGAGGTAGGGGGCATCCTACTCTGAGTTGCTAGGCTCGCGCGGTCCCTCATGCTTCGCTTCGAACGCCAACCGCCAGG
>DATDJD010000024.1:0-14563 GCA_036520695.1 Actinomycetota bacterium | reverse complement strand
CTGCGAGGGCGATCGACCACGCTCGTGGGTCCCAACTGCCCCGGCGTGATCACCCCCGGGGTCGCCAACGTCGGCATCATCCCCGGCGAGATCTGTGCCGCCGGCCGCGTGGGTCTGGTGAGTCGCAGCGGGACGCTCGTGTATCAGATCGTGCACGAGCTCACGCAGCGTGGCATCGGACAGTCCACGTGTATCGGTATGGGAGGTGATCCCGTGCACGGGGTCGGGTTCATCGAGTCGCTCGCCCTCTTCGAAGCCGACGACGCTACCGACCTGGTCGTGATGACCGGAGAGATCGGGGGCGACGACGAAGAGCGAGCGGCCGGGTACATCGCCGACCACGTCACGAAACCGGTGGTCGGCTACATCGCCGGGTTCGAGGCGCCGCCGGGCAAGCGTATGGGTCACGCCGGCGCGATCGTCACCGGGTCCCAAGGAACGGCGGCGGCGAAGGCCGAGGCATTGGAAGCCGTCGGGGTCCGGGTCGCGCGGACACCCACGCAGGTCGCCGAACTGGTGGCTGAGGCCCTGACGTGACGCAGTTGGAACCTCCCGCGCCCGCGCGGTGGCAGGAGGTTCCGCCGGCACCTTCGTTCGGCAGCGACCTGGCCGAGGCGGCCCCAGTCGTGATGCGCCGTGGGCTGACGGTGTCGCTGGTGGCACTCCTGCTCGGCCAACTGCCACCGCTGGCGGTGAACCTCGGCGGAGGAGGCCTGGCGATCGCCACCCAGTTGCGCATGGGGTGGCTCTACTCGGTGGCTGCCAACGCGGCCGCGATCCGGATCGATGAGTTCTCGCGATCGACGGGTGAACCGATCCTGTACGGGGTCGCCGCCTTCCGGTTGGCCTTGCTCACGTTCACCGCGGTCATCGTCTGGATGCTCGTTCGGGCCGGGGCAGCGTCGGCACGACAGGTCACCGACCGTCCCTCGCGCCGGGCGTTCGCGGGCGCCCTCGTGGCCATCCCCTACACGGCGCCCCTCGCGATCCTCGCAGCGCTCGTCGACCTTCGCCTCGCGACCGGTGGCGGGTTCCTGCCGGACGTGACGACGCTGTCAGCGGTCGTTCGAGACATGCTGATCCTGCCGCTCCTCATCGGCGGGGTGGCCGGTGCGCTCGGCGGCCTGCAGACTTCCACCTGGTGGCGAGGGTGGCCCGGCGACGTCCTGGCCGGGGGGTGGAGAACGTTCACGACGGCGCTGTTCGCCTCCCTGCTCGGCCTCCTCGCGTTCTCTGCCCTCAGGCCCGCGGGACTCGACGCCTACGTGCAGGAGCTGCGATCCCTGAGCACCAGAGGCAGCGCGGTCGCGGTCGGCCACCAGCTGCTGTTGCTCCCGAACCAGGCCGCGCTCGTCTTGGTGCCGGCCATGGGAGTGTGCGACACGATCACGATCGATGGCGTCTCGTCCGATGTGCTGTGCCTGGATCGGCTCCCCGACGAGCGGAACCCGCTCGATTGGCTGAGCACCACGCTGGACGATCGCCCCGGTGCGCCCACGGCACCCGCGCCGTGGTCGGCCAGGGTGTTGCTGTTGGTGCCGCTGATCGCCGTCGCCGTAGGTGCTCGGCGCGTCGTGGGAGAACGATCCAACGTCGGCCGAGCCGTCGTCGGCGCGATCGGGGCCGCCGTCGTGTTCGGTGTCTTGGTCGCGGGGATCACCTGGGCGAGCACGGTGGAGATCGCGTGGGCCAACGCCATCGACCGCACCACCGAACCTCGAGAGCCCGACGTGATCGACCGACGAGACGTCGCCCTGGGCGCCCAGCCGATCGTCGCCGGGCTCTTCGCGATGGGATGGGGTGTGGCGGTGGGCGTTCCCACGGCGAGCGTCACGGCGCTGGCGCGCAGGCGAAGAGCCGAAGGGTAGCTAGCCCAGCTTCACTTCGGTGAAGTTGGGTTCCATCTGGGTGTAGCGGGCCCACGCGGCTGCCCACCCGGCGTCGTCCCGCGCGAACCGTTCCACCGGCGTGGCCGGTGACTGCCGATCCCAGATGCCGAAGAAGGTCTTGCCGTACCCCAACAGGTAGCGCGTGCCCGAGTGTGTGTACTGCACGGCCGCGGTGTCGCTGGGGTCCATCGTCGATGTCGCGGGGTTCGGGGTCTGCGTGGGGGCTGGGCTCGCCAGGGGAGCGGAATCGTCGGCGGGGACCGTGGTGTGATCGGGTTCGAGGGCAGCGAATCGCAACCACGCTTGGCGCCATCCATCGTCGGTCCGGGGGAACCGCTCCGTCGCCACGCTGGGTGACTGCCGGTCCCAGATGCCGAAGAAGTCCTCTCCGTAGCCCAGCACGTACCGGAAGCCCGAGTGTGTGTAGCGAACGTTGGAGGTCTCGACCGGCGGTGATGCAGTTGCCACCACCGCCGCGCCCTCGGCAGCGGCAGGCTCCTCAGGATAAGCGGTGGTCTCAGGATCAGCGGTGGCCTCGGGTTCAGGCGTGGCGGGGTCGGCAGCATCCTCGGAAGCCGGGCTCGCCGGTTCGCTCGCGACCGTCGCGACAGGCGCGGACACGGTGGGCGGCACGACGGTGAGGTCGCTGTGGCAGTAGCGGCACTTGATCGCTTCGTCCTGGATCATCTCAGCGCAATAGGGGCACTTCTTCACTGGTGGTCGCCTCCGGGGTTCGCGAGCCTCCAAGGCTACCCGAACTGCCCCAGGCTGGTAGCGTGGCCGCCTCCATGGAAGGACGCGTCGCGGTACTGGTCTCGGGCTCCGGCACCAACCTGCAAGCGCTCCTGGACGACCCCGTCGTGGGCCCACGGATCGCGCTCGTCCTATCCGACCGGCCCGGGATCCGAGCGCTCGAGCGAGCGGACTCGGGCGGTGTGCCCACGCAGATCATCGAACCCGACGACTTCCCCGATCGAGATGGATTCTATGAGGCCGTCGCGGCGTGCCTGTTGGGAGCAGGTATCGACGTGCTGGTCACGGCCGGCTACATGCGTCTGTTGGGGCGGGCGGTCCTGGACGCCTACGAAGGCCGGTGGCTCAACACCCACCCGGCGCTGCTGCCGTCGTTCCCCGGCATGCACGGGGTGCGCGACGCGCTCGCCCATGGTGTCAAGGTCACCGGGGTCACCGTCTTCCTGGTCGACGAAGGGATCGATACCGGCCCCATCGTGTTGCAGGAAGCGGTGGAGATCCACGAGGACGATGATTGGGACTCGTTGGAGCCGCGCATCCTGGCGGCCGAGCACCGTCTGTTGCCGGCGGCCGTGCGCGCGCTCCTGGAAGGCCGGCTCCACGTGGACGGACGGCACGTCACGATCCGGGCAGAGGTGCCGGCGTGAGCGATGTGCGACCGATCCGGCGCGCGATCCTGGCGCCCTTCGACAAGACGGGGCTGGTGACGTTCGCGACGGCGTTGGTTGACCGAGGGGTCGAGCTCGTCGCCTCCGGCGGGACCGCGAAGGTATTGGTCGAGGCGGAGCTCCCGGTCACACCCGTCGAAGAGGTCACCGGCTCGCCCGAGATGCTCGGCGGTCGCGTGAAGACCTTGCATCCGAAGATCCACGGAGGACTGCTCGCCGACCGCCGTGACCCGGAGCACGTCCGTCAGCTGGAAGCATCGGAGATCTCGCCGTTCGATCTGCTGGTCGGTGGGCTGTATCCGTTCCGCGAGACGGTGGCATCGGGCGCCGATCCAGACACCGTCGTGGAGAACATCGACATCGGCGGTCCCGCCATGATGCGTGCGGCAGCGAAGAACTTCGAGTCGGTCACGGTGGTCGTCGATCCCGCTGAGTACGAGGTGGTGCTGGCCGAGATCGACGCGAACGACGGCGTGACTCGGGCCACCAGGCGCCGGTTGGCGGCGGCCGCGTTCGCCCATACCGCCGCCTACGACGCCGCGGTGGCGGGGTGGTTCGCCCAGCAGGAGGCCGGCGAGGACGCGTTGCCCGGGTACGTTGGGCTGGCGTACGAGAAGGTCGGCGATCTGCGGTACGGCGAGAACCCTCACCAGCGAGGTGGTCTCTACCGTGAAGCGGCGACGCCCGGGCCGCTGGGTGGCGCCAGCGTGCTGCAGGGCAAAGACATGTCGTTCAACAACTGGCTCGATGCGTACGCCGCCTACGATCTCGTCGCCGCACTGCCCGCCGGATCAACGGTGATCGTCAAGCACAACAATCCGTGTGGTGCCGCCTCGCTCGGTTCGCCGGCAGCGTCGTACCTGGCCGCGTTCGAGTGCGACTCCGTCAGCGCGTTCGGGGGCATCGTGGCGTTCCGTGACGAGGTCGATGCCGACGCCGTCGCAGCCATGGCGGAGGTGTTCACCGAGGTGGTGATCGCACCGTCGTTCTCGGCCGCCGCGAGCGCCGGCCTCGCCGAACGCTCGAACCTGCGGGTCGTGGCGGCGCCGCTGCCCGACGGCGGCGGCCTCGACGTGCGACCGTTGCCCGGCGGTGCACTGGTCCAGGACCGGGATCTGCTCACGGAGACCAGGGCCGAGTGGACGGTGGTCTCTGACCGAGCGCCCACCGATGCAGAGTGGAGCGATCTCGCTCTCGCATGGACGATCGCGTGGCGGGTGAAGTCGAACACGATCGTCCTGGTGAAGGACGGTGCCACCGTGGGCATCGGAGCCGGTCAGATGTCAAGGGTCGACTCGTCGTGGATCGCGACCCGCAAGGCGGGAGACCGAGCGGAGGGGTCGGTGCTGGCGTCAGACGCCTTCTTCCCGTTCCCCGATGCGCTCGAGGTCGCTGCCGACGCCGGGTGCACCGCCGTGATCCACCCCGGCGGCTCCAAGGGTGACGACGTGGTGTTGGCCGCCGCCGAGGCACACGGGATGGCCGTCGTCACGACCGGCACACGCCACTTCCGTCACTAGTTCGCCTTTGGTCGGGCGTTCGGTGGCCGGGGTAGGATTCGGCCCGTGACCGCCCGGACCCTGGACGGCAGAGCCGTATCCGCGCAGATCCGCTCGGAAGTATCCGAGCGGGTACGAGCGCTCTCGGAGAAGGGTGTGACCCCCGGCCTGGCCGCCGTCCTGGTGGGCGATGACCAGGCGTCTCGCATCTACGTCGGAGCCAAGCACAAGGCGTGTGCCGACGTCGGCATCCGGTCCGAACAGGTCGATCTGCCCGCCTACGTCACCGAAGGCGAGCTGCTCGCTACGCTCCGCCGCCTCAACCGTGACCCCGAGATCCACGGCATCATCGTGCAGTTGCCGATGCCCGCCGGACTCCGTGAACTCGAGGTGCAGCGGACCGTCGTTCCGGAGAAGGACGTGGACGGCTTGCACCCGTGGAACGTCGGGATGCTGGTCCGCGGGGAGGCCACGTTCACACCGGCCACGCCGTACGGCATCGTTGAGCTCCTGTTGCGCGAAGGCATCGAGTTGGCCGGTGCGGAGGTCTGCGTCGTGGGGCACGGCGACCTGGTCGGGGCGCCGCTGTCGATCATGTTGGCGCAGGACTCGATCCGTGGGAACGCGACCGTCACGAGCACGCACGTGATGACGCGCGACCTCGCCGCGCACACCAGCAAGGCGGACATCCTGGTCGCGGCGGCAGGCGTTCCGCACCTGATCCGGGGCGACATGATCAAGCCGGGCGCCACCGTGATCGATGTGGGCGTCCACAGGACAGCTGACGGACTCGTGGGCGATGTGGTGTTCGACGAGGCTGCCGAGGTGGCGGGCGCGATCACACCTGTCCCCGGCGGGGTCGGACCGATGACGGTCGCGATGCTCCTGGTGAACACGGTGGCTGCTGCGGAGCACCAGGCCTTCTCGCGGTGACGGCGGTCGGCGGCCGGCTCGCGGCGATCCTGCGTTCGGGTGCGTTCGCGGTGACGGGCGAGATCGTGCCGCCTCGCTCGGCCGAGGGGACGGTGATCTCCGACCATGCACGGGGCCAGGTCGGCTACGTCGACGCGGTCAACGTGACGGACAACCCCACGGCGTCGGCGCACATGTCGGCGGCGGTCGGCGCATCGTTCGTGGCTCGTGCCGGTATCGAACCGACCTTGCAGATCACCGTCCGTGACCGGAACCGCCTCGCGATCACGTCCGAACTGCTCGGCGGCTGGGCCGTGGGCGCCCGCAACGTGCTGTGTCTCACGGGCGACCCGCTGCATCTGGGTGACCACCCCGACGCCGGCGTCGTGAACGACATCGGACTCCTGGATCTGATCGGTCTCGTGAAGACGCTGCGCGATGAGGGCCGAACGATGGGGGGCAGCGAGATCGTCGATGCGCCCCGGTTCCTCGTCGGGGCCGCCGATATGCCGCTCGCCGACCCGTACGACCCCGCACGGCTCGAGGTCAAGCTCGATGCTGGTGCCGATGCCATCTGGACACAGATCACCTATGACGTCGAGGCGTTGGCGGCATGGGTCGACACGATCCGTGGGCACGGTCTCTTGGAGCGAGCCTCATTCCTCGTGGGTGTCGTGCCGCTTCGCAGCGCGAAGGCAGCCCGATTCATGGACGAGAAGCTCCCCGGCGTCCGCGTTCCGCCGGCGTTCATCGAGGCGCTCGAGGGAGCGGGGGATGAAGCCGAGGCGGTGGGGTTGGATCTGACGGTCGAGGTCGTGAAGGCGATCGCGGCGTTGGACGGCATCAGCGGGGTCCACCTGATGGGTATGGGCCGCGACGACCTGGTGCGCGCCGTCGTCGAGCGGGCCGGCTTGTTCCCGCGTCCCACGGGCTCGTTGTGAGCGATCTGGTCATCCGCAACGCCCAGGTCTACACGGTCGACGACGCGAGGCCGTCGGCGGAAGCGGTCGCGGTCGCCGACGGCATGATCTCGTGGTTGGGCGAGGACGATCGTGCGTCCGACCACGTCGGCCCCGACACCGAGGTGATCGATGCCGGCGGGGCGAGTGTCCTGCCGGGGTTCATCGACTCGCACAACCACGTCCGGCTGGGTTCGAACCCCCTGGAGGTCGACTTGGCGGGGGCGGAGACGCTCGACGAGGTGAAGTCCCGGATCCGCGCGCATGCCGATGCACATCCGGACCACACGTGGATCGAGGGTGTGGGTTTCAACTACTCGGCCATGCCGGGCGGGCGCATGCCGACCCACGACGATCTCATGGGGCTCACCGGCGGCCGGCCCGCGTTCCTGTTGACCTACGACGCGCACAACGCCTGGTTGAACCGCGAAGCGATGGACATCTTCGACATCTCGCGCGACTCCGGTGCCCTCGCGTGGGGTCACGTCCGCACGGATCCCGAGACCGGTGAGCCGACCGGGATCGTCGGGGATTTCGCGGTGATGGGCATCAGCCGTGCAGGCCAGGCAGCGCTCGAGCCGATCCTGCCCGGGTACGAACGGAGACTCCAGTACGAACGCACGCTGGAGAGCCTGGACATGGCGACCGAGTTCGGGATCACGACCGTGATCGAGCCCCAGAACTCACCGGACGACCTGTGGATCTTCGAGCGCGCGCGCGACGAAGGCCGTCTCCGGTCGCGCCTGATCGCTGCCATGTTCCATCCGTTGGGAACCACCGATGCCGAGCGCGACGAGTTCGAGGTGGCTCGGGCCAGGTTCGGTGATGACGACCACCTGCACGTCGGTCCCATCAAGCTCTACATCGACGACGTGATCGAGCCGTGGACCGCGGCGATGTTGGAGCCGTATGCGAATCGCCCCGGGGAGCGCGGCGATACGTTCTGGCGACCCGAGGAGTTCGCCGAACTGGTGATCGACCTGGAGCGGCGTGGCTGGTCGTGTCACGTGCACGGCACCGGCGACCGAGGGCTCCGCGTGGCCTTGGACGCGTTCGAGGCAGCGCGACGCGCCAACCCCGACCTCGCACCCCGTCACGGCATGGTGCACACGGAGTGTCTGCACGCCGACGATGTGCCGCGGTTCGGTGCGCTCGGCGTGTCACCGATCATGCAGCCGCGTCACTGCGCTCCCTCGATCATCGAGGACTGGCGCGCCAACGTGGGTCCCGACCGTTGGCGATTCGCCTGGGCGTTCCGGAGCTTGCAGGAGAACGGCGCCACGTTGTCGTTCTCCAGCGACTGGAACGTCGCCGAGATGGATCCCCTGATCGGCATCTACTCCGCGATCACCCGGGCCGATCTGGACGGCACGGGCGCGTGGATCCCCGAGGAGACCGTCGACCTTCCGACCGCGATCCGTGCGTACACGATCGGTGGGGCGCACGTCGCGTTCGCCGAGGATCGCCGCGGCTCGATCACCGTCGGCGCGCAGGCGGACCTCGCCGTGCTGAGCGCGGACCTGTTCGCGGCGGTCGACGACGACCCTCGGCGCCTGCTAGATACGCACGTCACCCACACGATCGTCGACGGCTCCGTCGTGCATCGCGCCTAGCTTGCGCGGTCGTCGATCGGGACCCACACCTGATCGCGGGGACCGACGTAGGTCGAGCCCGGGCGGATCACCTTGTTGTCGGCGTACTGCTCACGCACATGTGCGGTCCAGCCGGCCATGCGTGCGAGGGCGAAGATCGGTGTCATCAGGTCCGTGGGGATGCCGAGCACGTGGTAGACGCCCGCCGCGTACAGGTCGACGTTGGGCCACAGTTGCTTCTGCTCGTAGACGGTGTCCTGCATCGCTTCGAAGATCTCGGCCCACACCACGTCGTCGTGGGCCTCACCGACGTCGCGCGCGAGTTGCTTCAGCACCGTGGCACGAGGATCCATCGTGCGATACACGGCGTGGCCGAAGCCCATGACCTTCTCGTGGCGCTCGAGACGACCTCGCACGTACGCCGCGGCGTTCTCGGGTGACCCGACCTCCTCGGCGGCCTTCATCGCTTCCTCGTTCGCACCCCCGTGCAGCGGGCCCTTCAACGCGCCGATCGCCCCGGTGATCGCGCTGAACATGTCCGAGAGCGTGGAGGCGATGATGCGCGCCGTGAACGTCGAGGCGTTCATCGTGTGATCGGCGTACAGCGTGAAGGTGGTGTCGAGTGCGTCGGCATCTTCCTGCGAGGGTTCCTCGCCCAGCAGCATCAACAGGAAGTTGGCGGCGTGCGGCAGCTTGGGGTTCGGTGGCACGATCTCTTGGCCCGTCCGCATGCGGTGGTAGTAGGCGATCAGCGTGGGCGTCTTCGCGATCAAGCGCATCGCCTTGCGGTATTCGGCCTCGGGTGAGTCGTCCCACCCGTCGGGGTCGTACGCCGATGCGGCAGACACGGTCGTGCGCAACATGGACATCGGCGACGCCTGTTGCGCGAGGGTCGCCATCAGCTTGACCAGGAACGGACTCAGTTCCCGGTTGTCGGCCAGGAACTCGTTGAGATCGTCCAGCTGATCCTGGTTGGGCAACACGCGGTTGTGGAGGAGATACACGACCTCCTCGAAGGTCGAATGCTCAGCGAGGTCGGCGATGTCGTAGCCGACGTACCAGAGTCGCCCCTGCTCACCATCGATGTCGGAGATCACCGTGTCGGCGGCGATCACCTCGCGGAGCCCCTTCTCGGTCACGGTTGGCCACATCCTTTTCGAACATGCATACGTGGTCGGAGACCCGGGAGCCCCGGGACGTATCTGTCAGGATAGTCGGCGGACCGCTTCCGGACCAAAGTCGCCAGATGACCAGCAGGAGAACGCCGGAGTTGACGAGTTGAGCCACCGCATCACGCTGATCCCCGGTGACGGTATCGGGCCCGAGGTGATCGAAGCCGCGCGCCGCGCGATCGAGGCCACCGGGGTGTCGGTGGAGTGGGACCGTCAGCACATGGGCGCGGGCGCCTTCTCCCGTACCGGCCGCGCCCTCCCTGCCCAGACGCTTGACTCGATCCGGCAGAACCGAGTCGCCCTGAAAGGCCCGATCGAGACCCCGGTGACGAGCGGCCTCCGCAGCGTCAACCTGGAATTGCGCAAGTCCTTGGATCTGTATGCGAACGTTCGCCCCTGCCGCCTGTACCCGGGTGTGCCGAGCGTCTACGACCAGGTCGACCTGGTGGTCGTGCGCGAGAACACCGAGGGCATGTACACGGGGTTCGAGTTCGAGATGGGGACCGTCGCGACCAAGGAGTTGATCCGGTTCGTGGAGGACACCACGGGACGGCGTGTCCGCGAGGACAGCGGCATCTCGATCAAGTCGATCAGCGAGGCCGGCTCAGATCGCATCGTCCGGTTCGCGTTCGAGGAAGCCAGGCGCCGAGGTCGCACCAAGGTCACCGCGAGCCACAAGGCCAACATCATGAAGTTCTCCGACGGGTTGTTCCTGGAGGTCGCGCGAAGGGTCGCGACCGACTACCCGGACATCGCGTTCGAGGATCGGATCATCGACGCGCTATGCATGCAGCTCATCCAGGCACCGGAACGGTTCGACGTGCTGGTGCTGCCCAACCTGTACGGAGATGTGGCGGCCGAGCTCGCGGCGGGGCTGATCGGCGGTGTCGGTGTGGCCCCGGGTGCCCACTTCGGCGGCGGCGATCATGGCGTGGAACTGGCGGTATTCGAGGCGACCCACGGCACCGCTCCCGACCTTGCCGGCACCAATCGAGCCAACCCCTTGGGCGTGATGCTGAGCGGCTCGATGATGCTCCGGCACCTGGGGGAGACCGACGCGGGGGACCGGTTGGAGGCAGCGATCATCGCGTTGTTCGCGGACGGCACGAACCTGCCGGGCGATCTGCGTGCTGACGACGACGATCGTCTGCCCGCCGGCACCTTCCAGGTCGCCGACGCCGTGATCGCGCAGCTCTGAGCCCTCGCCGGAGGCCCCCCATGGTTCGATAGCCTGACGGTCGTTGATCCGGAAACGCGAAGGAGCACAGACCATCATGAAGATCACCGTCGTCGGGTGCGGGTTCGTCGGACAGACGACCGCCATGCGCATCATCGAGAAGGGCCTCGGCGAAGTCGTCCTGATCGACATCGTTGAGGACAAGCCGCAGGGTTTGGCACTGGACCTGAAGCAGGCCTCTCCGGTCGAGGGGTACGAACCACTCATCACCGGGACGAACGACTACGCCGACACCTCGGGCAGCGACATCGTCGTCATCACCGCGGGGTTCCCCCGACAACCGGGCATGAGCCGCATGGATCTGCTGGGTAAGAACGCGGCGATCATGACCAGTGTCATCGGCCAGGTCGTGCCGGGTTCGCCGGACGCGATCATCATCGTGGTCTCCAACCCGCTCGACGAGATGACCTTCCTTGCGGCACAGGAATCAGGGTTCCCCAAGGAACGCGTGCTCGGCATGGCCGGTGTGCTGGATTCGGCGCGCCTGCGGTACTTCATCAGCGAGGTCACCGGGGTGAGCCCCACCAAGATCGAAGCGATGACGTTGGGGTCGCACGGTGACGCGATGATCGCGCTGCCACGGCAGGCCACCGTCGACGGCACGCCGCTGCCCGAGCTGGTCGACGAGGCCACGTTGCAACAACTGTTCCAGCGCACCCGCGACGGCGGTGCCGAAATCGTGGGCCTGCTGAAGTCGGGTTCGGCCTACTACGCGCCCAGCGCGTCGGTCGTGGCCATGGTCGAGGCCATCGCCACGGATTCACACACCACGTTGCCCGTCTGTGCGTGGGCAACCGGTGAGTACGGCATCCAGGACGTCTACGTGGGTGTGCCCGCGACGTTGGGTCGGGGCGGGGTCGAGACGATCGTCGAGCTCGACCTCAACGAGACCGAACTGGGTGCACTGCGAGCGGCAGCCGAAGGTATCCGCGCGAAGTGCGAGGACCTCGCGAAGCTCTAGCTCGGCAGGTCAGGTTCGCGAGCGCGGGCGTTGGCCCACGCCAAGGTGAACGCACCACCCACCACGGCAAGGATGCCGCCACCGATCGCGGCGAACGGCCCGGAGGCCAGCTGGAGGTCGATCAGTTCGTCGGCCTGGGCCCGCATCTCGTCGGTAGGCGAGTCGATCTGCTCGATGATGTCGTCGACCGCTGAGTCGTGGAACCGGGAGTCCGCGGTGATCAATGTGACGGTGGTGATGCCGACACCGGCGAACGCAGCCACGATGATGACCAGCGACGCAGATCGAGCCAGCGATGCCGCCTTCGAGAGCCGGCTCACGATCAGTGCGGCGATGATGATGACTCCCAGCACGAGGACGACCTTGCCGTCAGGGATGTCGATCCCGAAGTAGGTGGGGGAGAAGTCGGCCGGGGCTCCCTCCAAGGAGGTGCGCACCCACGGCATGAGCGCTCCCACGCACATGAGCAAGCCGCCGAGGGCCGTCAGGAGCAGCCCGACGAGGCGCGCCGTGGCCGGTGGCGTCGGCCCCGATGCACCGGGCAGGTCCACGCCCTCGCTCGGGCTCGGTTGGGTGTCCATATCGGGCGCATCGTGACACCGCTGGTGGCTGGTTCCAAGCAGCGCGCCCGAACGGTTCCCTAGCTCGCGCCGTGTTCCCAATGGCTGACCGCGGCCGCGATCGCCTCACCGACCTGCATCGTCGATGACGTGCCGCCCAGGTCCGGGGTCCGGACCTCGCCACGCCCGAGGATCTCGTCGACCGCCCATTCGACGTTCTCGGCGGCGGCTTGCTCGCCGACGTGTCGCAGCAACATCGCACCGGACAGGATCATGGCGATCGGGTTGGCGATGCCCTGGCCGGCGATATCGGGCGCGCTGCCGTGGACGGCTTCGAACACCGCGTATTCCCACCCGATGTTGGCGCCGGGGATCAGGCCCAGGCCACCGACGAGCCCCGCGCACAGGTCGCTCAAGATGTCACCGTAGAGGTTGGGCAAGAGCAGCACATCGAACAGGCCCGGTTCACGGGCGAGCCGACTGCTGAGGTGGTCGATCTGGATCTCCTGCCACTCGACGTCGGGGAACGCGTGCGATTCCTGTTCCGCCGTCTGAAGGAACAAGCCGTCGGAGTAGCGCATGATGTTGGCCTTGTGGCCAACCGTGACCTTCTTGCGGCCATGAGCTCGCGCGTACTCGAACGCGAACCGCACGATCCGCTGGGTGCCGCTGACGCTGATGGGCTTCACGGTGATGCCGGCGTCGGCGCGCAACTCGTAGCCGCCCAGGTCGCGGAGCTCCTCGCGCAGGGCGTTGGCCTCGGGTGAGCCCATCTCGTACTCGATCCCGGCGTACAGGTCCTCGGTGTTCTCCCGTATCACCACCAGATCGACCATGGGGTGACGGATCGGCACACCCGGCAGCGCGCGAGCCGGCCGAACCGCACTGAACAGATCGAGCCCTTGGCGCAGGGCGACGTTCACGCTGCGGAACCCGGTTCCGACAGGGGTGGTGATGGGGCCCTTGATCGCGACGCGGCTCGATCGGATCGCGTCGAGGGTCTCCTCGGGCATCAGCTCGCCGTACTCCTCGAGCGCCGCGGTGCCGGCGGCGCGTTCGATCCACTCGATCCCGACGTCGGCCGCGTCGAGCACCAACCGTGCGGCCTGAGCGACCTCCGGTCCGATGCCGTCGCCGGGGATGATCGTGACGCGATGTGCCATGAGCCGGGAACCTTACCGGAGTGCCACAGACTGGGCCGCTGGGGTTTGTGGGCGCCCCTAGACGGCTTCGGGCTCTCGCACGTCCAGGTCGACGGTGCCGTCGTCGAACACGGCACGGAGCTGGAGCTCGCCGCCGAGCGCCTCGACGTAGCCCCGGAGCGTTGACAGGTAGAGGTCATCCTCGTGTTCGACCCGCGAGATGTTCGCCTGGGTCACGTGCATGGTGTCGGCGACGTTCTTCTGGGTGAGGTGTCGCTCCTCGCGAAGTTCGGCCAGGGCGAGTACTTCGCGCATCGCGTGCTTGACCTCGTCGACACGGGCACGTCGGACTGGGTCGGCGTCGATAGGCGACTTCAGCGTGTCGAAAGACTTGCGTCCGCTCATGTGATCTCTCCTTCCTCTCGAAGGCTGCGCAGGTGCTCGTCGTACAGGGCATCGGCCACCGGAACCATCGTTTCGTACCACTCGGTCCAACGCTTCGTCTTGTCGCCACCGATCAACAGGATCGCGGACCGGCGAGGGTCGAATGCGAACAAGATCCGGATGTTGCCGCCCATGGGGATGAGTTCCTTCATGTTCGAGTGTCTCGATGATTCGATCGGACCGGCGAACGGCCGGCGGAGGGCGGGACCCTTCTCCTCGAGGAACTCCACAGCCGCCTGGATGGCTTCCTGCTCTTCTACTTTGAGGTCGTCCCACCAGACCTCGAACTGATCCGTGAACTCGATCTCCCACATCCGCACGTAGAGTACAAGGTATGCATTGTATAAGTCAAGAGTTGTATCGACCGCGAAGCTCACGGCTGAAGGCCGGTTCGACGGATCAGAAGCGGTCGAACAGGATGGAGCGCTTCACTTCCTGGATCGCCTTCGTGACCTCGATGCCTCGGGGGCAGGCGTCGGTGCAATTGAACGTGGTCCGGCACCGGAACACGCCGGTCTTCTCGCTCAAGATCTTCAGGCGTTCGCGCCCTGCTTCATCGCGTGAATCGAAGATGAACCGGTGCGCGTTGACGATGGCGGCGGGCCCGATGTAGCCCTCGTCGCCCCAGAAGATGGGACACGACGTGGTGCACGCCGCGCACAGGATGCATTTGGTCGTGTCGTCGAACCGGGCACGCTCGGCCGAAGACTGCAGACGTTCCTTCTCGGGTTCGCCCGAGTCGTTGATCAGGAACGGCAGCACCGACTTGTAGCCG
>DATDJD010000023.1:0-5408 GCA_036520695.1 Actinomycetota bacterium | reverse complement strand
CGACGACCGGGTCCACCGCGTACCCCGTGCTCCGCCCTTCGAACTCGGGTGGCGTGCGTGGGTTGAGCTCGCCGTGGAGCTTCACGATGTGAGCCATCAGGGTTCCTCTCCCCGCAGGAACACCGCGACCGCACTGAGATCCCTTGCAGCGAAGCCACCTGCGTTGGCGCGATGCACGATGTCGAGGGTGGTCTCGGCCTGACGCATAGGGGCGCCGACCCGGTCGCCCAACGCCGTGATCAGCAAGAGATCCTTCTCGACCAGATCGAGGCTGAACGCGACCGGCACGTCGTCGGGATGCTCATAGGCCTCGCGCTTGTACTGCACGAAGGGTGCCCCACCCGCGCCGCTCGCGAAGACCTCGTAGGCCGTCGATCGATCTACGCCAGCGCGTTCCGCGAGGACCACCGCTTCGGACAGGGCCACGTTCAAGCCGTGGACCAGTCCGTTGACCGCGAGTTTGGTGGCCGCGCCGGCGCCACGGTCTCCGACGTGGATCACACGGGATGCGAGGGTCTCCAGCACGGGCCGCACGCGCTCCAGCAGATGGGCTTCGCCCCCTACCATGATCGTGAGCGCCCCCGATTCCACCGTGCTCACGCTGCCCGACACGGGACAGTCCAGGAAGCCGGCACCCGTCTCGTCGACGTCGAGGCCCACCCGGTCGATCGTGCGCGGGTCGACGGTGCTCGTGTCGACCGCGACGGTGCCGGGACGGATCCCCTCGACGACGCCGTCCTTGCCCAGGTACACGCGCTCGAGGGCTTCGTCGTCGGCGAGGCTGGTCACCACCACGTCGGCTCGCGACGCGGCGTCGGCCGGGGTGGGCGCCACCGGCATGTCCAGGGCGGCGCCGAGACGTTCTGCCTTGGAGGCGTCCCGGTTCCACAGGACCACGTCGAAGCCGCCCCGGGCGATCGAGGAGGCCATCGCGCCTCCCATACGCCCGGTGCCGATCACTGCGACGGTCGAACTGGACCCCTCCACCGTTCAGCGACACTACACACGTTGCTCTGCCTTGGCTAGGCAATGGCCAGCTCCACTGCACACAGCGACACCACTCCTGTAGTGTCGCTGATGACTTCGAGCGAGGAGAGCGCAGATGGCGGACGGAGCGGTGCTCATCGTCGGCGGCACCGGCGGCTTGGGGCGCGAGCTCGCGGCCCGCTACCGGGAACGGGGCGCACAGGTGTACATCACGGGTCGCGATCCCGAGCGGTCGAGCATGGTGGCCGCCGAGATCGGTGACGGGGTGACCGGACTCGGCTTCGACCTCAGTCACCCCGAGACGATCGCCACCTCACTCGCGGACGTCGGACCGGTCTCGCGGCTGGTCCTGGCCGCGATCGCGCGCGACAACAACCCGATCCGTGAGTACGACATCGCGGGCGCGACCGCCTTGGTCACGATGAAGCTGGTCGGATACACCGAGACCGTGCACACCTTGCTGGACCGGCTCTCCGACGATTCGTCGGTGGTCCTGTTCGGTGGCCGCGCGAAGGACCGTCCCTATCCCGGATCGACCACGGTCACCACGGTGAACGGCGGCATCAGCGCCCTGATCCGAACGCTCGCGATCCAGCTGGCGCCGATCCGGTTCAACGCGATCCATCCGGGGATCGTCGGCGACAGCCCTTTCTGGGAAGGCAAACCGCTCGATGCAGTCGTGGCGCGAACCCCCACGGGGCAGCTCGCAACGATGGCCGATGTGGTCGAAGCAACCGAGTTCCTGCTCGAGAATCGAGCGATGAACGGCGAGGAGCTCTACGTCGACGGTGGCTGGATGCTGATGTGAATGCGTGAGGTCACGAGCACGGGTGAACCTCAGGCGCTCGACGCGATCGGACACCGCCTCCGTGAAGAACGGGTCAAGGCGGGGATCAGCCAGCGCGAACTCGCTCGCCGGCTCGGCCTCTCCGCGAGCCTGATCTCCCAGCTGGAGAACGGACAATCCCGACCCTCGGTGGGCACGCTCTACCTGATCGTCACCGAACTCGGCGTGTCGTTGGACCACGTGATCCGTGGCGACGACTCGCCGGTGACCGCCGGTGTCGATGACGCGGGGGCCGTCGACGGTTCGCCGGTGGTCCACCCACGCGAACGACCCACGATCGACCTGGACTCAGGGGTGCGCTGGGAGGAGCTCGCGGCCCATCGCGAGGACGGCGTCGACTTCCTGGAAGCGATCTACGAGGTGGGCGGGGCCTCGACGCCGGATCGTTCGTTGATCCGGCACGACGGCCGGGAGTACGGCTACATCGTCAGCGGCACCCTCGGCGTCCAGATCGGTTTCCAGCAACACGAGTTGGGCCCGGGCGATTCGATCGCGTTCGATTCGACGACGCCGCATCGGTTGTTCAACCTGGGTGACGAGCCGGTCCACGCCGTGTGGTTCGTGGTGGGGCGTCAGGCGGACGGTCACAGTCACGGGTGAACCGCTCACGAGGCGCGGTCAGCCGGCGTCCGGCTCCGAGGCGGCGTAGGTCGTCGCACCCTGTAGGTGCAGCGAGACGTACGGTTCGTCGCCTACGACCCAGCTGTCATGCCCACCGGGGATCGCGAACAGATCGCCGGGTTCCATGACGAACTCGGTGCCGTCGGCCATCTTCACGGCAGCGCGTCCCGACACGACGATGCCCACGTGCTCGACGTCGCACAGGGTGGCGCCGATCGCGGCACCGACGTGCTCGGACCACTTCCAACCGGGCTCGTAGCTGGCGCGTCCGACCGTCATGTCGCCCAGGTTCACCAGCTCGAAGGAACCGAACGGGAACTCCCGCCGCTCGTCGGGATCAGCGAACCGCTTGATCGCGAGTTCCATGTCACATCTGTTCGACGAACGGGACGCGCCACTCGGGGGCTTCGAAGGGCTCCGCGTAGTAGCGCGTCTCACGGACGATCGTGCCGTCCGCGAACTCGACGATCATGCAGACGTTGAACACGCCTCGGTCGCCGTAGTCGGAGAACGCCTCGACGACGAACAGGTCACCGCTGCCGGCGATCCGCCGGATCTGCGCGTCTGGAGGACCGGGGTAGGCGTCCTGCATCGCGCGCATCTTGTCGCGGCCCCGGATCCGTTCGCCCGACTGCGGCATCTCCATCACGAAGTCGGGCGCGCGGAGCTCGTACTCCTGCTCGGGCGAGAGGAGGAGCGTGCCGTCGACGCCGAACATGCTCTCCAGAGCGTGGCGGTTCTCGGTTTCACCCATCGCGTGACCCTCCCCTTCGACCGGCTGCAGGATCCTACGATCTCGTGCGGAATGCCGACCCGAAGAGGCCTCAAGAGATGAGCGGCACCGTCCCCGTCACGACGGTGCCGCTGCCGGGGGCACTGCGGATCTCCAGCGACCCGTTGATCGCATCCATGCGGTCAGCCATCCCTTGCAGCCCGCTACCGTGGGGCACGGCAGCGGTGTCGAAGCCGACCCCGTCGTCGATCACCGAGACCTGCAGGGAGTGCTCGCCGGCTTCGAGTTCGATCACGATGCGGGTCGCGTTCGCGTACTTCGCGACGTTCTGCATCGCCTCCAGGCAGGAGAAGTACACGGCAGACTCGACGGCCTGCGGATAGCGACCCAGCGCATCGGCGCGGATCTCTACCGGCACCGCCGCCTTGCGTCCCTGTGCCTCGAGCGCGGCCATCAGCCCCTTGTCGGCGAGCAGCGGAGGATAGATGCCGCGAGCCAGGTCGCGCAGGTTCTCCAACGCGTCCAAGGTCTCGGCCTGGATGTCGTCGATCACTTGCTTCGCCTTCGCGGGGTCGCGATCCACCAGAGAACCCGCGAGGCGTTCCTTGATCGCGAGCGCCACTAGCTGCTGCTGCGCACCGTCGTGGATGTTGCGTTCGAGGGTCTTGGCTCGCTCGTCCTGCGCGGTCACGATCCGGCGACGGGACTCGCGGAGATCTTCGATCAGGCGAACGTTGCGCAACACAAGGCCGGTCTGCGCCGCCACGTCGGATACCAGGCGTTCCCGGTCGCTGCCGAGCGGTTCGTTCGGTGGCGTCTGGACGCTGATCGCTCCGAGCAGTTCACCGGCGTGCACCACTGGGAACGCGCGTTCGCCGTCGGGGAATCCGGAGAACCCAGCGTCGGACGGGTCGAACGCGTCGGGTCGCGGCACCGTCGCGATCGCGCCGTCGGCGGGCCACGAGGCCGAGGCTCGGAACTCCGAACCCGTCGCGAGCCACACGCGAGCGCGTGTGGCCCCGATCCCCTCGGCGAGGACCCGCACGAGTTGTGGCAACACGTCATCGGTGGAGTAGGTCTCGCCCGCGCGTTCGACGAACCCCGCGAGCACCTCATACGGCGTCGCGCGCCGGCCGTACACGACGCGGTTCGCCAGTCGACGTGCCGCCTCGCGTACCGGCTGGAAGGCGACCGCTACGACCGCCGCCGCCAAGGCGGACAGCCACGGGCTTCGTTCGCTGCCGACCAAGGTGCCGACGCCGACCACGATGCCGACGTAAACGAGCGTGATGAACCCGGCGAGGACGGTGAACACCACCGTCTTGCCGATCACGACGTCGATGTCGTAGAGCCGATACTTCAGGACCGCGATCGCGATCGAGACGTAGAGGAACAGCAGCGATAGCGTCGAGAGCCACTGCCAGTGGTCCGAGATGATCGTCGAGGCGCTGAAGCAGACGGCCACCAACGCTGCTGCCGTCACGAACCACTTCAGTTGGAGGCGCTCCTCTCCCACGGAACCTCGGAACCGGACCACCAGGCTCGCGAGGCCCACGAAGATCCACAGCAGCATCAGAACCACCGCCCCCGTGAACGCCACGATCGCGATGGCGCTGCCTTCCCCGGAGACGCGGAAGATCTCCCGTTCGAACGGCTGGGACCACACCTGCAGCCCCAGCGCCATCGACGAGACCGTGAAGACCGCGAGCGTGATCCCGGATGCCCACAGTGCCCACCGCCAGCCGGCAGACACCGGCTTGCCGTCGGGGAACAACAGGAACAGGAACGGCAGCACGCCGGTGGGCACGGCTCCGACCCAGTTCGACAGCCACGCGAAGAAGTAGGCGACCGGCAGCGAGCCGGGGTCGGTGAGCAGCGCACGGATCGCGTATTCCTGCGCGAACGAGCCGAGCCCAAGGAACAGCCCCGCGCCCAGGAAGAGCCATCCGATCGGGTTGCCCGGCGCGCGCGTCGCGAGCACGATGCCGATCACGGGGACCAGGGCGTTGACGGCGACGTCCAGCGCCGTGGTCAGATCGCGTCGCGCGATCGCCTCGGGCAGGACCGTCCCCTGGTTCGTGGCCATCAGCGCGAGCGCCGCCAACGACAGGGCGATCGATACCAGGCCGACCGACCACACGATCACGTCGACCCGCTTGGAACGACCGGCGTTCATCACGGTGCGATGGTGCCCCACCGCGTGACCGGATGGAAGGGCCC
>DATDJD010000022.1:0-2406 GCA_036520695.1 Actinomycetota bacterium | reverse complement strand
CGTCCGACCCACACGAGTTCGCCCGCGGCGAGCATGGCGTCCAGGTCCGCCGGTCGATACCCCCGGACACGGGCAGGCAGGACGTCGGATTCCAAGATGGACGCTGGGATCGCGGCTCCTTGAAGCCTCGCGATCGCCTCGGGCAACGCGTCGGCGGCCCCGCTCGGACGATCGGCGCCCTGCCACGCCGGAAGGAACCGTCCGAGTGCAGCGGCGTCGACCGGCTCGACCTCACGACGGAGGGCGGCGAGCGAGCGTTGACGAAGGCGTCGAAGCACCCCGTCGTCACACCATTCGGGCTCGCTCCCGCCGGGGCGGAACGCCCCCGCCACGACCGTCCCTTCAGCTTCGAGCCACTCGAGCACGGTCCGGACCCGTTCGGCAGACGCTCCCAACCTCGCGGCGACATCGGTCGTCGTGAACGGACCGTGCGTTCGGGCGAACCTCGCCACCAATCCTTCGAGCGGACGGACCGACGGTTCGGTGAAGACCGCGGGCAGGCCCAGGGGCAAGGAGACACCGAGCGCGTCGCGGAGGCGGGCGGCATCGTCGACGGCAGCGACGCGCTGCTCGCCCGCAACGCGCACGCGCATCGCCCGCCCGTCGTCGATCAACGTCGTGATCCAGGCAGCCGAGTCGCCATCGCTTCGCTGGCCGATCTCACCCTCGGTGAGGTCACCGAGGGTGCGCAGGAGGTCGTGGACCCCGTCGACACCGCGCGCGCGCCGCCCGTCGGCGAGCCACTGCAGTTCAAGCTGGGTCTGGTCGACCGCTCGCGGGTCCAGCAGATCACGCAACTCCTCAGAACCCAGCAGCTCGCGCAACAGGTCACGATCGAGGGCGAGTGCGGTGGCGCGTCGTTCGGCGAGCGGTGCGTCTCCCTCGTACATCGCGACCGCGATCCACCGATAGAGGAGGGATTGCGCGAACGGCGACGCTCGCTCGGTGTCGACCGCCACCAACTTCGTGGTGCGGGACCGCAGATCGCCCATGACCTCGCGCAATGCGGGGACATCGAAGACGTCACGCAGACACTCACGTGTGGTCTCCAGCAGCATCGGGAACGTGGGATGTTTCGCCGCCTCGGTGAGGAGGTCGGCGCTGCGTTGGCGCTGTTGCCACAAGGGGGTGCGTTTGCCTGGACGCTGGCGTGGCAGCAACAGTGCTCGTGCGCTCGCTTCACGGAACACGCTGGCGAACAAGGCGGTGGATGGGAGCACCCGGACGACCTCTGCCTCGATCTCGTCGGGGTCGAAGAGCAGGTCCTGCACCGGGATGCGGTCGATCGCCTCCGGCAGCCGGATCACGATGCCGTCGTCGCTCCACAGGACCTGCGCTCCGGGGCCGAACCGTTCGGCGAGCCGGGCTTCGATCGCCAATCCCCACGGCGTGTGTACGCGGGCCCCGAAGGGCGACAGGATACACACCCGCCAATCGCCGATCTCATCGCGGAACCGTTCGACCACCACGGTGCGGTCGTCGGGCACGGCGCCGGTGACCTCGAGTTGTTCGTCAAGGTAGTTGACCAAGTGTTCGGCGGCCCACGCATCGAGGCCGACGTCGTCACGGAGTCGAAGCAGCGCAGCATCACGACCCTTGCCACGGAGCTCACGAGTGAATGCGCCGATCGCGCGACCGAGTTCGAGTGGACGCCCCGGTTTGTCGCCGTGCCAGAACGGCATCTTGCCGGGTTCGCCGGGGGCAGGGACCACCACGACACGGTCACGGGTGATGTCCTCGATGCGCCAGCTGGATGCGCCGAGCAGGAAGACCTCGCCTCGGCGCGATTCGTAGACCATCTCTTCATCCAGCTCACCGACGCGCGTGCCGTCGGGCAGGAAGACCCCGAAGAGGCCGCGATCGGGGATCGTGCCGCCGTTCGTGATGGCGATCCGGCCGGCACCGTCTCGGGCACGCACCATATCGGCACCGCGGTCCCACACCACGCGAGGTCGGAGTTCGGCGAATGCGTCGCTGGGGTAGCGCCCCGCCAGCAGATCGAGCACGGCGAGGAACACTTCCCGTGAGAGTTCGGCGAAGTTGGCAGCGCTGCGGACGGCGGCGAACAGATCGTCGACGGCCCACTCGTCGACGGCCGTCATGGCCACGATCTGCTGAGCGAGGACATCGAGAGGGTTCCTGGGGTAGCGGGTGTGTTCGATCGCGCCGGCGAGCATGCGCTCGGCGACCACGGCGGCCTCCAGCAGATCGCCCCGGAACTTCGGGAAGATCTTGCCGCGACTGGGCTCGCCCACCTGGTGGCCTGCCCGCCCGATGCGCTGCATGCCGCTGGAGACCGAACCGGGCGATTCGACCTGCACGACCAGGTCGACGGCGCCCATGTCGATGCCGAGCTCGAGGCTGCTCGTGGCCACGATGGCACGCAAGGTGCCCGACTTGAGTGCG
>DATDJD010000021.1:0-5464 GCA_036520695.1 Actinomycetota bacterium | reverse complement strand
AGCCGGGCGATGCCGGGGTCAACGCCGAGCACACAGATATCGAACATCCGTTCGCATGCTAGGGCGAGCACCCAGTCGAGGCAACAACCCCAGCGGGCACCATGGGTCCGGTTGACGCGGAGGGAAACCCTCGCTAGCGTGACGAACGATCGCCCGCTCGGAACCGTGAGTGCCCGTTCGGACTGGGCCATACATGGCGGACCCCGATAGGCAAGCGGGTCAAGGTGATCAGGCGGGTCAAGGTGATCAGGCCCCCACCTGGACGATCGGCGGGGAACGCATCCGGCGGATCGAGGCCCACTTCTATCCCAGCTACATCGACGAGCATGTTCGGTTCGACGCTTGGGTTCGGTCCTACCTTCGACCCGGGATGAGCGTCCTCGACGCGGGAGCAGGTCGAGGGCTGCGCTATCCACACAGGATCCGTGACACGGCGTCTCGGGTGGCCGGCGCGGACCTCGACCCAGCGGTGCTGGAGAATCCCGGCTTGACCGATGCAGTGGTCGCCGATCTTGCCGATCTGCCGTACGAGGACGCATCGTTCGATGTCATCGTTTCGAAATACGTGTTCGAGCACCTCGCGGCGCCCCTCGCCACGATGGTCGAACTGCGACGGGTCCTACGCCCGGGAGGTTGCCTCCTCATCCACACGCCGAACCGGTGGCACTACGTGACCATCGCTGCGCGATGCACACCTACCAGATTCCACACGTGGTTCAACGAGCACCGTGAACGCAGCGCCGCGGACACGTTCCCGACCCGCTACCGCGCGAACGACCGCCGGACGCTCTCACGCCTCGCCGATCGAAGCGGCTTCACGATCGAGCGCTTCGTGGCGATCGAGACGAAACCTGACTACCTCTTCTTCTCCTCCGTGGCCTACCGGATGGGCGTCGGCTACGAACGGATCGTCAATCGTTGGCACGTCTTGGCCCCACTTCGAGTGCAGCTGCTGGTGACCATGCGAGCCGTCGGTGGTGGTCCCGACGCCTAGAGGGACGCCATGACGTCTTCGGGGATGTCGAAGTTGGCGTAGACGTTCTGCACGTCCTCCAACTCCTCGAGCGCCTCGATCAGGTTGAGGACCTGCTTCGCCTCGCCTCCGTCGACCGGGATCGTCGATCCGGGGACCATGGAGATCTCGGCGCTGAAGACCTCCACGCCGGCTCCCTCCAACGCTTCCTTCACGCGCTTGAACGCCTGAGGCTCACTGATGATGTCCCAGGAACTCTCCGCATCGACGAGATCGTCGGCCCCGCCCTCGAGCGCGAGTTCCAGGAGTCGTTCCTCGCCGGGGGCGAGCGCCTTCTCGACGACGACCACGCCCTTGCGCGAGAACATCCACGCCGTCGATCCGGTCTCGCCCAGGTTGCCCCCGTTGCGAGTGAACGCGTGCCTCACCTCTTGCGCGGTGCGGTTCCGGTTGTCGGTGAGCGCTTCCACGATCAAGGCGATACCGCCGACCGCGTACCCCTCGTAGGCGATCTCCTCGTACTTGGCACCGGCGGCGTCGCCGCCGGTCCCTCGTTTGATCGCACGTTCGATGTTGTCGTTAGGGACCGAGAAGCTCTTCGCTTTCTCCACCGCTGAGGCCAGGGTCATGTTGGCGGCGACGTCGCCGCTGCCGCCCTCCCTGGCGGCGACTTCGACGGCTCGAAGCATCTTCGCGTACTGGTTGGAGCGCTTGGCGTCGTTAGCCGCCTTCTTGCGTTTGATCGTGGCCCATTTGGAGTGGCCGGACATCGCGCGTCTCCCTCGTTACGCCAGCTCGAGCAGGTACCGATGCAGACCGGTCTCTCCGACCAGCTCCGGGTGGAACGATGATACGAGCAACGCCCCTTCTTGCAGGACGACGGGTGTGCCCTCGTGCTCTGCGAGCACCCGCACCCCGGGACCCACATCCGTGATCCGCGGCGCCCTGATGAACACCCCCCGCACGGGGTGTTCGATGCCTTCGACCGTCACGTCGTCCTCGAAGGAGTCGACCTGGCGCCCATAGGCGTTGCGCTGCACCCCGATGTCCATGAGCCCGAACAATGGCTCCCCGCCTTGGACGCGGCGGGCCAACACGATCATGCCCGCGCATGTGCCGAAGATCGGCATGCCGGCGGCCGCACGATCGCGGACGGGCTCCACCAATCCGTACGCGTGGGCGAGCTTGCCCATCGTGGTCGATTCACCGCCGGGGATCACCAGGCACTCGACATCGGACAGGTCGGAGGGCAGTCGAACCTCGGTGACCGAAGCGCCCGCGCCTTGCAGCGCGCGCGCATGCTCCCGGAAGTCGCCTTGGAGCGCGAGGACACCGGCCTTGATGATGGTCAACCTCCTTGACGACCCGGTTGGGGAAGGTCCGGGGCGACGCGGTTACCAGCCGCGATCCTGCAAACGCGTCTCGAGCGTCGCGATCTCCAGACCCTGCATCGGGTCGCCAAGGCCATGCGACAGCTTGGCGAGCACATCGGGGTTCTGGAAGTTGGTGGTTGCCTCGACGACTGCCCGCGCCATGGTGGCCGGATCCTGTGACTTGAAGATGCCCGAACCCACGAACACACCATCGACGCCGAGCTGCATCATCAAGGCAGCGTCGGCCGGTGTCGCGATCCCGCCCGCAGAGAAGTTCACGACCGGCAGCTTGCCCTGTTCGGCGACCATCCGAACGAGCTCGACGGGCGCGCCCAAGTCCTTCGCCTTCGTGACGTACTGCTCGGGGCGAAGGGTCGTGACCTCGGCGATGTCCCGCAGGATCTGTCGCTCATGGCGCACGGCTTCGACCACGTTGCCGGTACCCGCCTCGCCCTTGGTGCGGATCATTGCCGCGCCCTCGGCGATGCGCCGCAGCGCTTCACCGAGGTTCCGCGCGCCGCAGACGAACGGCACGGTGAACGCCCACTTATCGATATGGAACTCCTCGTCGGCGGGCGTGAGCACCTCGGATTCATCGATGTAGTCGACGCCGAGGGACTGCAGGATCTGGGCCTCCACGAAATGCCCGATCCGCGCCTTGGCCATGACCGGGATCGACACGACCGCCTGGATCTCCTCGACCTTGGTGGCATCGGCCATGCGAGCCACGCCGCCGTCACGGCGGATGTCGGCGGGCACGCGCTCGAGGGCCATGACGGCGCAGGCGCCGGCATCCTCGGCGATCTTCGCCTGGTCGGCGGTGGTGACGTCCATGATGACGCCGCCCTTGAGCATCTCGGCCAGGCCGGACTTCACGGTGAAGCTGCCGGTCTCGCGTTGCACGGGGTATCGCCTCCTGGGTCGCGGGCGCGCAGTGGTGCCCGACATCAACGACGTGCTGTCGTCGAGTCTACCGGAGGCGAACCGGCCTACTTCTGGAAGCTGACCGGCGCGTCGAACATGCCTGTCGGCGCGAGTTCAACGAACGTGGTGCCCGGCGCGAGCTGGAACTCATCGCCGCCCTTGACCGTGAACACCGTGAGATCGCTCTCATCCGGGCGAGACCACGTGCCGGTGATGAGCCTGCCGTTGCGCAGGAGCCACGCCTTCCCAGAACCGGTGACCTTCACCTCGGGCGAGGGGTAGCCGACCACGTCGAGGATGTCGCTCTCGGTCGTCTCCACCTGCTGGATGAGGACGTTGTCGAACACCACGTTGGACCCATCCTCCAACGTCATGACCGCGCCGTTCTGAGACCGCACCCATCCACCTTGATCCCAGCTCCATCCAGCGGTGGTGAGCGGGAAGTCGATCGTGGCGCCGGCCACCTTCTTGCTCGGCTTCTGCACATCCTCGTCGTAGCTGAAGATGACCTGAGGCGCAGGTTCGCCTTTCGCGCGCTTCTTGCCGGTGACCCAGAGCTCGTTCGTGTCGACGAATAGGTTGTGGGGGGCCTCACGCGCGTCATCGCGGGAGAACGGGCGCGTGGGATCCCCTTCGGTCATGCCCACGACACCGGATTGCTTGATGAGGTTCACGACCTTGTTCGCGCCGCCCGAGTACGCCAAGAGTGGATGCTCACTGAACTGCAGCATGATCTTCGGGTCGGTGGTTCGGGCACTCCGGACAGGTCCAACACGCTCGGCGGAGTCACAGTTGAACACCACGATGAATCGCGTGATCCCACCTTCGACGACCTCTTCGTAAACGATGTCCGCCTTGTCCAGACCCACCAACGGTTGGGCCTCGGGCGTGTTCTCGACCTTCACCGCCAGCGCGGGGCGGTTCGGCGGCTCCTTATCGTCGCCGACGGGGACGCCGGTGAGCGGGCATGGGGCCGGCGGCTCGTCGACCACGCCGACCGACTGGAGCACGTCGATGACCGGGTTGTCGTCAGAGGAGAGCGCGAGCGCGGCCGCGCCGCCTCCGAGGACGGCCACGACGGCGCCACCGGCGACGATCGCCTTGCCGCGAGAGCTGAGAGCCACGGTAGGGGAACCTCCTGGAAGTCTGGGTGAGGGCCTCGATCAGGGGCCGGATGTGCGGCCGGATATGCGGAGGTCCCCGTAGGGACCTCGGACAGCGATGCTACCGGCGCTTCCGGGGGGTCTCAAACACCTGGAGCGGGTTCCTGCGGATTCGTCACAGCAACGTGACGTGCCGCGGTGCTGGAGATCGATCACATGTCCTGGAGACGCCGGATCCGCTCTTCGAGGGGTGGGTGGGTCGCGAAGAGCCGCTCCATGGCCGTGGTCTTGTTGCCCTGCAGTCGTGAAGGTTGATTGAGCCACAGGTGTGCCGTTGCGTTGTTGGCAGAGTGCATCGCCGTCGGCGCGCTCTGTAGCTTCTCGAGCGCGGCGATCAGGCCGGGCGGGTATCGAGTGAGCAGCGCACCCTGTGCGTCGGCGAGGAACTCGCGATTGCGGGACACGGCCCGCTTGATCACCTCACCGGCGATCGGGGCAAGGACCATCAGCACGAACCCGACGGCGAACAAGATCAGGTCGGCTCCTCCCCCGCGGTTGTCGTCCCCGCGGCGACCGCCGATGCCACCCCACCACCACGTCCGCATGAAGAACTCCGACAGCAGGACCGCGCCCCCGACCAACGTGGCGACGATCGTGCCCAGCAAGATGTCGCGATCGACGATGTGGGACATCTCATGGCCGATCACGCCTTCGAGCTCGACCCGGTTCATGAGGCCGAGCAAACCTTCTGTGACAGCGATCGAGGAATGTTCCGGGTCCCGGCCGGTCGCGAACGCGTTCGGAGCCTGCTCGGGCACGATCCAGATCCGTGGCTTCGGTACCCCCGCAGCGATCGCGAGGCCTTCGACGAGGTTGTGCAGCCGGGGCTGGTCAGCAGCGCTCACCTCGCGCGCACGCGTGGAACGCAGCACGATCTGATCGCCGTAGAAGTAGGACGAGAGCGACAGCACGACCGCGATCGCCAGGGCGATCACCAACCCCAGGGGTCCGGTGCCGAACAGGTAGCCGATCACCAGGCCGATCGCGCCCAGGAACACGATCGAGGCGATCACGAGCAGCACCGTCTTGCG
>DATDJD010000020.1:0-6455 GCA_036520695.1 Actinomycetota bacterium | reverse complement strand
CGTGTCGCCCGACGGCCAGTCGGTCGTCTACTCCAAGCGCACGGTCGAGAAGGGCAAGGAACGCTCTCGACTATGGCGAGTGCCGATCGGCGGCGGCCGTCCCGAACGTCTCACCTCCGCGGCGGCCAGCGACACCGATCCTCGGTTCTCGCCGGACGGGCGGTCGATCCTGTTCACTTCGGATCGGCGTCACGACGCCGACCCGAAGAAGGACGCCGCCAAGGACCCGAAGACCCAACTGTGGATCCTCCCGATGGCCGGCGGCGAACCGCGGCGCCTCGCCGCGCTCCCCGAGGGCGGCGGCCACGGGGTGTGGTCACCCGACGGCTCTCGGGTCGTGTGCCTCGGCCCATCGGGGGAACAACGACTCCTGGTGGGCAAGCCTGACGATCAGGTCGCCCGGCGGATCACGGACTTCACGTGGCGCCTCGACGGGTCCGGGATCCGCGATCAGTTCACGAGCGCGTGGGTGCTGCCCGCCACCGGCAGCGGGAAGGCGATGCGCGTCACCGCCCCCGACTATGAGGTCTCGCAGGCGTTCTGGTCGCCCGACGGCACCCGTGTCGGCTTCCTCGCGGACCGCTCGGATCGAGCCTGGTACTTCGAAGCACCCACGCCGTGGTCGATCGCGTCGACGGGCAGGGGTTCACCGCGGAAACTCGCCGACTTCGACGGCTACGCCGTGAGCGCCAACTGGACGGGCGCGCGTGAGCTGGTCTTCTCCGGAACGCCGACGCGCGACGTCCCGTGGCGCAACGTCGATCTGTTCGTGGCCGAAGGCGCCACCGGCGAGGTGCGAGCGCTCGTCCACGACGAGATGATCACGCTCGGCGGGTCGACCTGGTCAGAGTTGGCGCCCCTGATGGACGAGGTGCCGATCGCGTTGGGTGATGGTCGGTTCGTCGTGCTGGGTCACACGCTCGGTGCGGGTCACGTGTTCGTGGTCGACCCCGACGGGGTGCTCACACCGATCACCGATCGTCGGTTCGAGGTCGCCGGCCTGGTCGCGGGCGGTGGCCGGCTCTTGGCGGTGGCGTGTGATCGCGGAGATGCCGCCGAGATCTATGAGCTCGACCCCGATGTGCCCGGCGATGCGCGACGCATCACTCGAGACGGGTCTCGATGGTTCGCCCCGTTCCATCACGCCCAGACCGAGGATGTCAGTGTGCCGCGGCGCAGGGTCCGAGACACGCAAGCCTGGCTGACCCGCGCCACCGGCCGACGTGCCACCACGCGGCGCCCCCTGGTGGTGCACGCGCACGGGGGGCCCTATAGCGCGACCGGCCCGACCCCTTTGTTCTCAGACCTGATGCTCGCTGATGCCGGGTTCCACGTGTTGGCGCCCAACCCCGCCGGGTCGACGGGGTTCGGCGAGGACTACACACGCTCCCTCTTCGGTCGGTGGGGAGTACCGGACGGCGCCGACCTCATGGCGGCCATCGATTGGGCGGTCGCCGAAGGGATCGCAGATCCAGATCGCATCGGGGTGTTGGGTCTGTCCTACGGCGGATACATGGTGCATCACCTATTGGGTAGGCATCCCGGCAGGTTCAAGGCCGCCGTCAGTGAGAACCCGTTCACGATGGGGTTGGCGGACCTGGGTGCGGGGGACTCCGGCCACATGATGGCCGAGGAGACCGGCGTCGGCCCGTGGCCCAAGGATCTGGACGGCTGGCTCGCGATCTCACCCGCGATGAAGATCCACCGCAACACCGCGCCACTGCTGCTGTTGCAGGCCGACGACGATGTTCGGTGTCCGCCGGTGCACAGCGAGATCGCGTTCGCGATCCTTCGTCCACGGGGTGTGGAGGTCGAGATGGTCCGCTACCCCGAGGAGTCCCACATCATGCTCGCGATCGGCAGGCCTGACCGGAAGGTCGACCGTCTCGAGCGGATCGTGGGCTGGTTCTCCGAGCACCTGTAGCCGGGCCGCGCCCGCGCTCAGGCGGGGCGCTGTGTTCGGAGCTTGTAGTACGCGCGTTCGACCATGAAGACCGAGTCGGGCGAATCCGGGTCGGCGATCGCGTCGCGGAGCCACCCCTTGAGCTCGTCGACCTCCATGGCTTCGGCGTTCATGCGGCCCGCACGCGTCTGGCGCTTCCGCTTCACGAGCGGCGCCAGCTTGCTGGCAGCGTCATCCAGCTGACCGTCCTCGACCAGCTGGAGCGCATCTTGGAGTTTGACGACGTCGATGCCTCAGTTTACGCGAACGGCTTTATCGGCGTCGTTGGGCGCGGCTGATGTTGTCGCCCCACCGTTGCATCCGAGCGATGTACGCCTCGCCGCGTTCGACCTCGATCTGCGGGATCTCGATCTCCAGTTGGCGCATGCGCTGTTGGGTCCACGCTTCGGCTTCGGCCTCCACCTGCCAGCGACGCTTGCCACCACGGCGCGCGTGTCCCAGCGCGATATGGCCGATCTCGTGCAACCCTCGGTACAAGGAACGACGTGTGCCGATCTTCGAATCCAGATGCACGGTGTCGGGCGTGGCGAATCCGCGTCGGTGGCTGTTGCGATACCTGCATCCACCGGTGCACCACCCGATGCCGAGCCGCGTGAGTTCGGCTTCGAAGGTTGCGCGGAGCGTCATGCGTGGCCCGGCAGCCGTCACGCTGTGTGGGACCGAGCCGAGTCCAGGAGTGCGGCGATCGCGGTCGCGTTACCGAGCGCGTCGTCGATCGCGAGGTGGCGCGGTCCTGTCGAACCCCGAAGCACCTGGTGGATGTGGCGGATCGCCGGTGTGAACGACGGTTCGCCGCTGGGCATCGCGGGGAACACTTCGTCCGGCAGGCCCTCCCGCACCAGGGAGAACGTGTCGCCCGAGCCGGGATGGAACGGGTTCGTCATGCGGATCTCGCCTTGGGTGCCCATCACCCGGGTCAGTGTGTCTTCCTGGCTCAGGAAACCACTGGACAACAGCAGGCGACGGTCACCGGGGAACCTGAGCGCGCCCCAGAGTTCGGTGTCGAGCGCAGGATCATCGGGGCGCGTGGCCTCGCCGGGTTCCAACCACACGGCATCCGCGATCGCGTCTCCTATGGAGGGTTCCGCGTCGAACAGCAGCCGCGCCAGACGGATCGGGTAGCACCCCACGTCCTGGATCGAGCCGCCCGCGAGTTCGGCGAGCATGCGGATGTCGCTGGGGTCGTCCAGGCGGAAATGGAACCTGGACACGATCTCGCGAACGTCGCCGACCGCACCTTCGGCGATCAACGCTCGGACCCGGTCGATCTGTTCGTGGAACGGGAACACGAACGCTTCCCACAGCGGTCCGGGCGAGGTCGCGGCCGAGTCGAGCACCCTGGCCGTCTGCTCGGGGTTGGCGCACAGAGGCTTCTCGCAGAGCACGGCCTTGCCGGCTTCGAGCGCCGCGATCGTCCACTCGGCATGCAGGGCATTGGGCAAGGGGATGTAGATCGCGTCGACCTCGGGGTCGGTGACGACGCGCTCGTAGCCCTCGATGCCGCGCGCGACCCCGTGCTCGGCAGCCCACATCTCGGCGCGCTCCAGCGACCGGCTCGCCACCACCGATGCGACGCCGTCCCCGGTTGCACGCAACGCCGGCAGGAACGCACTTTCGGCGATCCCCGCCGTGCCCACGATGGCCCACCGGATCGGTTCGCTCACGTGGCGCCACCGACCGCGAGCAGATGCCATTCTCCGTCGATGCCCTTCAGCTGATGCATCCCTCGATCGACGAACTCCAGGTCCGAGCCGACGCTCAGATCTTGCACGGTGCGTGAGACCAAGATCTCTCCTTCGCCTGCTTCGGCCATGATGCGCGCGGCGAGATGGACGGCGATGCCGCCCACGTCGTCGCCCCGCAGTTCCATCTCGCCCGTGTGGATGCCGGTGCGGATCGATAGACCCATGGCCTCCAGTTGTTCAGCGAACCCGATCGCGAACCGGATCGCACGGCCGGGCCCATCGAACGTGGCCAAGATGCCGTCGCCGGTGGACTTGATCAGTCGGCCTCCGTTGCCCTCGACCAACCGCTCTGCGATCTCATCGTGCAGGTCGAGCATCTCTCGCCATCGCGCGTCACCCATGCGCTCGAGCTGTCCGGTGGAATCCACGATGTCGGTGTACAGCACGGTCGCGAGCACGCGATCGGCAGGTGCCGCGGGGCCTGAAGGGATCACGCCCATCAAGAATCGCTGCACGGCGTTGAGCGCTTCGTCGGCGTGCTCCCAATACAAGGGACCGTCCGAACCGGGGATCTCCACCATCGCGGCACCGATGATGTTCTGGGCCAGGTAGCGGCCGTGCTCGACCGGGATGAACCGGTAGGACTTCCGGTGCAACACCAGGGTGGGGACGTGGATCGCCGGCAACAGCGCGCGCGCATCTGCCTGGAACATCGCTCGGAAGTATGCCGTCGCGGCGGCCGGTCCGGCGATCATGCGCGTCTTCTTCGCGTACCACGCGCGGAAGCGGGCATCGTCGGCGCGGCTCGGTACCTGCAGCTCGACATGTTTGTCGCTGCCCCAGCGTTCGGCCATCGTGGTGCTGAGTTCTTCGGCGACTTCTGGGGGCACGCCGATGGGGTAGTCGTCAGAGCTCACGTACTTCGAGCTGGTGTTGACGAGGACCAGCGCCGCGGTGCGCTCGGGCTTCGTCGAGGCGAACAGCATGCCCATCGGACCCGCGTCGTAGGTGGCCATGATGGCGGCGCGTTCGGAACCGACCTCGTGCATCACGGTCTCGAGTTCCTCGACGAACGATTCCCACGGTGGCAGGGCTTCCAGCGGCAGCGGGTCGGAACCCCCCGTCCCCCGGCGGTCGAACCGGATCAGTCGTGCGAACGAGGCCAGCCGGCGCAGGAACAACTCGGCCATGGGGTCTTCCCAATCGGTGTCGAACGCGCCGAAACTGCCGGAGGACAACACCAGGTCGATCTCGCCGGCGCCGAAGACCTCGTAGGCGATCCGATCGGTACCCAATCGAGCGAAACCGGTTGTACGTTCCACGGTTCGCAGGATAGTCGCGGGACCTACGGGCGGGCGTGGGCGTGCCAGGCTTCAGAGGTGATCGAGTACTGGACCACCTCGAAGCGTTCGCCTTCATGGTCGATCTCGAGCTGCTGGTCGAAGGTCATGCCCAACCGCCGCATCACGGCGATGCTGCGCTCGTTCGGCGGATCCGCCACCGAGATGATCCGAGGGAGGCCCATCGTGTCGAACCCGTTGTCGAGCCAGGCGGTCGCCGCCTCCGTCGCGTAGCCGTAACCCCAATGTGCCCGGGCCAGACGCCACGCCACTTCGATGTCGTCGGGGAAGGCCTCCAGATGGTGCAGCCCGCACATGCCCAGGAACGCGCCGTCCTCACGACGTTCGACCGCGATCAGCCCGATGCCTTCCAGCGCGTTGAGCTCGTTCGCCCACTCGGCGATGTCGTCGGAGTCCTCCCGGCTCAACGGGCCTCCCAGGTAGCGAACGACCTCGGGGTCGACGTTGAGGGCGGCGTACAGGGGCAGATCGTCACGACGGAAGGTGCGAAGGGTGAGCCGGGGGGTGGTGAGGATCGTGGTGCCGTTCCACTCGACCATGGAGTAGCAGTCTGGGGTGGTTCGACCCCTTGTTCCACTATCTGGAACCCTGTTCCACTCTTTGGAACATGGCGAGGGGCTGGAAGGAGGAACCCATGGGCTCCGGCGCCGGTGCCGGGCAGCCTCAGGCGTCCACGGGTGCCGGCGACGTGACGCCCGCCGTGCGCCCGTGCATCCAGCCCGCCACGTCGTCGGCAGGCATGGGGTGGGCGATGAAGAAGCCCTGCGCCACGTCGCAGCCGGCGGCGCCCAGGAACGTGAGCGACCCTTCGTCCTCGACCCCTTCGGCGACGACGGACAGGCCCAGGCTGTGACCCAGGTCGATCGTCGAGCGCACGATCTCGCAGTCGCTCTCATTGCTGCCAAGTTCCATGACGAACGAGCGATCGATCTTCAGCTCGCGGACAGGTAGTCGCTGCAGGTACGCGAGCGAGGAGTACCCCGTACCGAAGTCATCGACCGACAGCCCCACGCCGAGGGCAGACAGCGCGTCGAGGGTGGCGAGGGCTCGCTCGGGCTGATCCATCACCGAGCCCTCGGTGATCTCGAGCTGCAAGCGGTCGGCGGGCAGTCCGCTCCGCTCGAGGATCGCGGCGATCTCGGCCGGCAGTCCCGGATCCACGAGGTCGCGGACCGACAGGTTCACGGCGACGGGCAGGTCCAGGCCTGCGTCGCGCCACGCCGTCGCCTGCGTGATCGCGGCGTCCAAGACGAACGAGGTGAGCCGACGGATCAGACCGCTGTGTTCGGCGAGGGTGATGAAGACGTCGGGCGTGATCATGCCTCGCTCTGGGTGGTGCCAGCGGGCGAGGGCTTCGAAGCCCACCACCGACCGGTGCTCCAGGTCGATCTTGGGCTGGAAGAACAGGGTGAGCGCGCCGTCGTCGATCGCTCTGCGGAGCTCGGC
>DATDJD010000019.1:0-7280 GCA_036520695.1 Actinomycetota bacterium | reverse complement strand
TCGCGATCGCGGAGGCGGTTCGGCAGCTCCCGCCGAGGACGGTGCCCTCCTTCGACGACCGGCTCCCCACCTTCAGCGGGTTGGAACCGTTCCAGATCCGCACGGACACCGGCTTCGTCACGATCGGGGAACGCCAGAACGTCACCGGCAGTGCCAAGTTCCGTCGCTTGATCGAATCCGGCGACTACGAGGCGGCCGTCGACGTCGCGCTGGACCAGGTTCGCAGCGGCGCCAACATGCTCGACGTGAACATGGACGCCGACCTGCTGGACGCCGAAGAGGCGATGACTCGGTTCTTGAACCTCATCGCGACCGAACCAGAGATCGCTCGCGTCCCGGTCATGGTCGACAGCTCACGGTGGGAGACGCTGGAGGCGGGACTCAAGTGCCTGCAGGGCAAAGGGGTCGTCAACTCGATCAGCCTGAAGGAAGGCGAGGACGACTTCCTGGCGAAGGCGCGCGCGGTGAAGCGTTATGGCGCTGCCGTCGTCGTGATGTGCTTCGACGAGCAGGGACAGGCGGGCACCGTCCAGCGCAAGATCGAGATCGCCGAGCGCGCGGTCCGCCTGCTGACCGAAGAAGCCGGCTACGACCCCAGCGACATCATCATCGACCCCAACATCCTCGCGATCGCGACGGGCTTGGAGGAGCACGATGAGTACGCGAAAGCGTTCATCGAGGCGACCCGGGAGATCAAACGACGCTGCCCCGGGGTCCACGTCAGCGGCGGCGTCTCCAACCTGAGCTTCAGCTTCCGCGGGAACGAGCCCGTCCGGCGAGCGATCCACTCGGCGTTCCTCTACCACGCGATCGCCGCCGGCTTGGACATGGCCATCGTGAACGCCGGCCAGCTCGAGGTCTATGCGGACATCCCGAAGGACATGCTGGAGCATGTCGAGGACATCATCTTCAACCGGCGTCCCGACGCCACCGAACGCATGGTGACCTTCGCCGAGACGATCAAGGGCGGAGGCCTCGAGCGCAAAGATGACCTCACCTGGCGTGAAGGCCCGGTGCAGGACCGACTCTCGCACGCCCTCGTGCACGGGATCGTGGACTTCATCGAGGACGACACCGAGGAAGCCCGACAGACCTACGATCGTCCACTCGAGGTGATCGAGGGGCCTTTGATGGACGGCATGAAGATCGTCGGAGATCTGTTCGGCAGCGGGAAGATGTTCCTGCCTCAGGTGGTCAAGTCGGCGCGCGCCATGAAGAAGGCGGTCGCCTACCTCGAGCCGTTCATGGAGAAGGAGAAGGCCGACGCCGGCCAGTCGATCGCCGACAGTGCGCGAGGGACGTTGGTCACCGCCACCGTGAAGGGCGATGTGCACGACATCGGCAAGAACATCGTTGGCGTCGTGCTCGGCTGCAACAACTACCGGGTGATCGACCTGGGCGTCATGGCGCCGGCGGAGCTGATCCTGGATACGGCGATCAAGGAGAAGGCCGACATCGTGGGCCTGTCGGGCCTCATCACGCCCTCGCTCACCGAGATGGTGCATGTCGCGAGCGAGATGCAGCGCCGCGGCATGGACCTCCCGTTGCTGATCGGTGGTGCCACGACCTCGCGTCAACACACCGCCGTCAAGATCGCACCAGCATTCGAGCAACCGGTGGTCCATGTGATCGACGCCTCACGGGTGGTCGGCGTCGTGTCCAACCTGCTCGACCCGGAGCGCAAGGCAACGCTCGATGCGGAGAACAGGGTCGACCAGGATCGGCTTCGCGCCCTCCACGCCGAGAAGGAGAAGACGCCGCTACTGCCGTACCGGAAGGCGCTCGCGAACCGGACGCCTATCGAGTGGGTCGAAGGCGACGTCCCTCCCCCACCCTTCACCGGAACCAGGGTCGTGGAACCAGCCCTCTCGGATCTGCGAGAGCTGATCGATTGGACGTTCTTCTTCACGGCGTGGGAATTGAAGGGCCGCTACCCGCAGATCCTGGATCACCCGACCCAAGGAGAGGCGGCGCGTGAACTGTTCGCCAACGGCACCGAGCTCTTGGACCAGGTCGTCGCCGACGGTTCGATCCAGGCGCGCGGTGTGTACGGGTTCTGGCCCGCGCAGGCCGAGGCCGACGACATCGTGCTGGACAACGGCGTCGTCTTCCCCATGCTCCGTCAGCAGGTCGACCACGCTGCCGGCCACCCGACCGGCGACGACCGCCCCAACCGCTCGCTCGCCGACTTCATCGCGCCTCCGGAATCCGGCCTCGTCGACCACCTCGGCGGGTTCGCAGTCACGGCGGGCCTGGGTGCCGACGAGCTCGCGAAGACGTTCGAAGCCGAGCTGGACGACTACCGGGCCATCATGGTCAAGGCGCTCGCGGACCGGCTCGCAGAAGCCTTCGCAGAGTGGCTCCACAGGGAGGTTCGCCGGACCTGGTATGCGCCCGAGGAATCCCTTTCCGAAGGAGAACTTCGCGAGGAGCGCTACCGAGGGATCCGACCCGCTTTCGGCTACCCGGCCTGCCCCGACCACACCGACAAAGGTGCCCTGTTCGATCTGCTGGACGCACGCGATCAAGGGATGGACCTGACGACCTCCTACGCCATGACCCCTGCCGCCACCGTCGCGGGGTTGTACTTCGGCCATCCGCAAGCCCGGTACTTCAAGGTGGGCAGGCTTGGGAAGGACCAGGTGGAGGATTACGCCCGTCGGAAGGGACAGAGCGTGACCGAAACCGAACGCTGGCTCCGGGAGAACCTCGCCTACGAACCGGAGTGAAGGCGCAGGCCGGCTCATCCGCGGCGGCGACCCGACGTCCCGACGCCGCTGCTAGCCTCGAGCCATGACCGACTTCTGGCACCCGTTCGCCGATATGGCCAAGGTCGACGCCGACGGTGCCCTCACGATCGTGCGGGGCGAGGGAGCCTGGGTGTTCGACGACTCGGGGCGGCGATACCTCGATGCCACCGCCTCGCTGTGGTATTGCAACGTGGGTTGGGGCCGTGGCGAGATCGCCGACGCCGCCGTCGCCCAGATGCGCGAACTGCCCGCCTACTCCACGTTCGGTGACCTCACGAACCGCCCCGCGGAAGCCCTGGTCGAACGCGTCGTCGCCATGGCGCCGGTCCCCGGTTCCAAGGTGTTCCTGACGAGCGGCGGCTCCGACTCGATCGATACCGCCACCAAGATGGCGCGCCGATACTGGCAGCTCCGCGGTGAGCCCCGGCGCACGACCTTGATCCGACGTGAGAAGGCCTATCACGGCATGCACACCGCCGGGACCTCGCTCGCGGGCATCCCCGCGAACGCGACCGGTCACGGCGAGCTGATCGAAGACGTCACCCAGGTGACGTGGAACGACGCCGGCGCACTGAACGACGCGATCGAACGCGACGGTGCGGCGACGGTCGCGGCGTTCTTCTGCGAACCGGTGATCGGCGCCGGCGGCGTGTTCCCACCTCCGCCCGGCTACCTGGAGGCCGCTCGCGACGTGTGTCGCGAACATGGTGTCCTGTTCATCGCCGACGAGGTGATCACGGGGTTCGGTCGCTGTGGCGACTGGTTCGCCTCGAACCGGTTCGGGCTGGAACCCGACATCGTGACGTGCGCGAAGGGCATCACCAGCGGTTACCTGCCGATGGGTGCGGTGATCGCCTCGCCCAGCGTCGCCGAGCCTTTCTGGGCGCCGGGCGCAGGGCTCTGGCGCCACGGGTACACCTACAGCGGTCACGCGACGGTCGCGGCCGCAGCCCTCGCCAACCTCGACATCATGGAACGCGAAGACCTGTGCGGACGTGCACGCAGGCTCGAATCAACGCTCCACGCCGCGCTCGCCCCACTCGCGGAGCATGATCTCGTCGAGGAAGTGCGCGGCGGCGTCGGGATGCTCGCGGCGGTCAATCTCCGCCACGACCTGATCGCCGAGGACACAGCCTTGCCAGCGAAGGTCACGGCCGCCTGCCGTGAAGCGGGGGTGCTGATCCGCCCGTTGGTCGGCGGAGCGCTCGCGGTGTCACCACCGCTCGTGATCGGCGACGCGGACATCGCCGAACTCGCCGCGGCGTTCCGCACCGCACTCGATGGTGTCGCCCAGTGAGCCTCGAGGATCAGTGGAACGAGTTGCCGCACGCGCAACCGCCCTGGGCCGCAGGGTTGTCGATCGTGAACCCGGACTGCTCCAGGGTGTCGACGAAATCGATCTTCGCTTGTGACAGGTAGGGCACGCTCATCTTGTCGATCACCAGCCGGACCCCGAACTGCTCTTCGGCTTGGTCCTTGTCACTAACCTGGTCGTCCAGATACATGCTGTAGCGCAGTCCCGAGCAGCCACCAGGCTGCACCGCGACGCGCAACGCGATGTCGTCGCGGCCTTCCTCGGCCAGTAGTTCTTTGACCTTCCCGGCGGCATTCTCGGTGAGCGAGATCATGGTGTCTGTCCTTTGCTCGGCGCGGACCCAGCGGGACCGCGGGTCGACCCCGATATTCTACGAGACATCCACCGAGATATCGGCGATCTCGGCACCGGAAACCCTCAGCAGCTCCGCGGGGCTCAACGGAAAGACCGAATCGGGCGTCCCTGCCGCGGCCCAGACCTCGTCGTAGCGCTGGAGGTCTGGATCGAGGAACGTGGTGACGGGCGCAGGGTGGCCGAACGGCGGCGTGCCACCCACGGCGAACCCCGTGGCCGCCCGTGCCTCCTCGGGGGAAGCGCGACGGACGGACCGTGCTCGGGCGAGCACCGCGAGCTTCGCCTCGTCGACTCGGTTCGCGCCGGACGTGAGCGCCAGCACCGGTCGATCGTCGGCCATGAACACCAATGACTTCACGATCTGGGCCACCGAACAGCCGATCGCCTCGGCTGCATCGACCGCAGTCTTGGTCCCCTGAGGGAACCGGCGGATCTGCGGCACCCTGCCGAGTTCACCGCTGGCCCCGATGAAGCGCTCGGTCGCGTCGCTCATCGTCTCGCCACCATCGCGTCGGCTCGAGCCGCGAGTTCCTCGGCGACGAGCCTCAGGGATGCCCTCGTGTCCCCTAGGGCCGCGTCCGCACCGACACGCTCGACCAACGAGACGACCTCCACGGCCTCCAGGGAGATCTCGGCGCGCCCACAGACGACGACGGCCGGCACGCGCGCCAACGCACACGCGTCCAACACCCCCGCGGGCGTCTTGCCGTGGAGCGATTGCGCATCCAATGAGCCCTCACCGGTGAGGACCAGATCGGCCTGCGCGATCCGCCGAACCAGATCGACCGCCTCCATGACCACCTCGACACCTGGGCGCAGCCGGGCGCCGCAGAAGGCGAGCAAACCGAACCCCACACCGCCTGCCGCGCCCGCACCGGGCGCATCCCGGTACGGGATGCCGAGGTCGCGCTCCACCACCGCCGCCAGGTGCCCCAAGGCGCGGTCGAGCACGAGCACATCGTCGGCCGACGCACCTTTCTGGGGTCCGTACGTCGCGCTCGCGCCATGGGGTCCGGTCAGCGGGTTGTCCACATCGCAGGCGCCGACGACCGAGACGGCCGAGAGCTGGGGAGCGGCGTGGGTGGCGTCGATGCGCATGAGGTCGAGCAACCCTTTGCCACCTGGACCGATCTCGTTGCCGCCGGCGTCGAGGAATCGGTATCCCATCGCCTGTGCCATACCGACACCTCCATCGTTGGTCGCGCTCCCACCGATGCACACGAGGAGGCGGCGGGCCCCGGCTTCCATCGCGGCAAGCATCAACTCCCCCGTTCCGCGGGTCGTGGTGCGGTTCGGATCCCGTTGCGAGGAGGGAACGAGCCCCAGTCCCGATGCCCTCGCCAGCTCCACGACGCCGAGCAGGCCCCCGTCCACAGGAACAAGCGCGAAATCGGCGTCCACACGGTGGCCCAGCGGTCCCGTGACTGAGGCCGATGCGAGCCGGCCACCGAGCGCATCGGCCAAGGCCTGCATCGTGCCCTCACCACCGTCGGCCATCGGGACCGCCTCGACGGTGTCGTGGGGTCGGACCCCTGACCAGCCCGAGGTCACGGCGTCGCACACCTGGCGAGCGGTCAACGTTCCCTTGAACTTGTCGGGCGCCACCAGGATGTGCACGCCGCGAATGTACAATCCGCGCCGACGGACCGTTCCGTGGTCGAGGACCATGAGCGAGACGAGGGTCGAGCTGAAGATCCGAGGAGGAACGACGCAGTGAGCCTGGACCGTGATCAACTCCTGGGCGTCGCGCACGCTGAACGCCAGCGCCTGGGTCGCATGATCCAGTTCGCTGGGCCTGAGTCATGGGACCAGCCCAGCGCGTGCGACGGCTGGTGGAACCGCGATGTCATGGCCCACCTCGCGGCCGGTGACACGATCGCCGCCCAGCTGGTCGCGGGAGAACCCACCGTGGAGCTGGATGAGTTCCGCGCCGACCAAGGTGACGCCGCCTTCGACCTCGATGCCTTCAACGCGTGGACGGTGGATCGCCGTTCGGGCCAAGACACCCGCGAGGTGCTCACCACGTGGGGACAGGCGGCCGAGTCCTTCCTGGCGCATTGCGCGACCCTTTCCGATGACGACTGGAGCGACCGGCGGTTCGACTACATCGAAGGTCCGATCGCGGCCCGGTATCTGATCCAGACCAGGGTCGTCGAGTGGTGGCTGCACGGCGAAGACATGCGTGCCACGAACGGCCTCGGACCACAATGGCAGCACTGGCCGATCAACCTCACGATCGACATGGCCGTCCGGATGCTCCCTTGGTCGCTCGGCCGCGCCGGCTACGACCTGTCCGGCCTGTCGGTCGAGGTGGTCGTTGACGGAGCCGGGCAGGGCCGCTGGCACTGGGGTCTCGGTTCCGGTGAAGTGCCGGCCGGCAAGAAGAAGCCCGACGCGCAGATCGTCGGCCGTGCACCCCAACTCGCCTTGGTCGCCGGGCAGCGGCTCAAGGCGGACGACGCACTCCTGTCGGGCAACGTGGTGCTCGGAGGCGAACGAGACCTCAGCGAAACCATCCTCCGCCACTTGCGCGCGTTCCCCTAGGCTTGGCGGGCGTCGCAAGCCAAGAACACACCCGGCTGACGGGGCTCCGTGGGGCACGCGCCGTCGGCAGCGCTTCCCTCGCTCGCTCGCCTTGCGGCTCGCGTTGCTCAGTCCAGATGCTGCCTCTGGCGCGACCCCACGGAGTGACCACCACCGGCCGTATGCGTGTCGGTCGGGTCCAGCCTCCGTTGAGCGAGGAGGTCGAGCGGCACGGGGCCCGAGCGTCGAAGGATCCGGGCGCCGTCCGGAGGACTGCATCTGGACTGAGAGAAGCGAGCCGCAAGGCGAGCGAGCGAGGGAAGCGCAGGCCGCAGGAC
>DATDJD010000018.1:0-3151 GCA_036520695.1 Actinomycetota bacterium | reverse complement strand
CCAGCTGAGGCCGAACCGGTCCTTCAACCACCCGCACTGACCTTCCTCGCCACCATCGGTGAGCTCGCTCCATCGGCGGTCGACCTCGTCCTGATCCTTGCAGGACACATGGAACGATACCGCCTCGGTGAACGGGAACTGCGGCCCGCCGTTGATCGCCATGTACTCCAGTCCAGCGACCGTGAAGAACACCAACGCGACGTTGTCCCCGCTCGGTGTTCCGTCGAGACGCTCGACGCTGGTGATCTCGGAATCGTCGAAGAGCGACACGTAGAACTCCGCGGCTTCGAGGGCCTGGGTGTCGAACCATAGGCAAGGTCTGATCTTCTGCATGGGTGTCCTCCTAGGGTCTGATGTGGTGGATGGGATCGGATAGGGTCAGCTGTTCGCTGCGAGTTTGTTCAGGAGTTCTTCGAGTTGCTCGTATCCCTCCCTCATGCCGTCAGCCATGCCGCTCTCGACCATGCCATCCCGGTCCGCGACGGATTGGAAGACGGTGTTCGTCCGGACGATCGTCGTGCCGTCGACCTCCTCGAACGAGGCGGTGTCCAGCGAGACGTGGCCCGGGTATCCCTCGAACTCGAACGTCTGCACCATGCCATCGATCGAGGGCTCGCCGTGGAACACCCCATGGAAGCCGTACTCGTTCTTGTCGCCGTCTGTGTGTGTGTAGCGCCACGAGCCCCCGTCGCGGAGGTCGAAGTGGTCGATCTTCATCTCGTATCCATGCGGCCCCAACCACTGCACCAAGAGGTCGGGTTCGGTGAAAGCCTGGAACACGAGGTCCCTCGGCGCATCGAATGCCCGCTCGGTCAGCACCTGCGGAAGACCGGGTTCCGCGGTCACCTTGAGTTCGTTCATGTCGTGCTCCTTCCTGTCGGATCGCTTCCCAGGTCGGGATCGGGCGATCGGTCGGTTCCATCGGTCTGCAGTGCGGCCAGAACTTCGTCCAGCCGCTCGTAGCTCTCTTCCCAGAACGCCCGGTACTCCGTCAGCCATGCGTCGGCTCCCTGGAGCGGCTCGGCGCGGAGGTGGCTGAGACGCGCGGTTGCCCGCCGGGTTCGGGTGATCAGACCAGCTCGCTCCAGCACCTTGAGGTGACGCGAGATCGCCGGCTGCGACACGTCGAACGGTTCGACCAGCTCGGCCACCGTGGCCTCTCCGCGCGTGAGCCGGGCCAGGATCGCGCGCCTCGTCGAGTCGGCGAGGGCGCCGAACACCGCGTCGAGCTGCTCTTCTCCTGTGTCCACCATGACCATAACTATCTCCTTCTAGAACAAGATAGTTATGAATAGTGGGGATGTCAAGTCCGAGGACTGGGTCGTGGGTCGTTCAGGCCAAGGACGAACAGACAGCTCGTTCGAACACGCGCCGAAGGATCCTGAACGATTCCGGGGGGTCTGAATCCTGCGTGATCTGACGGTTGATCGACACGACCGCCGAGCGGTGCCCTGATCGCGTCGCAGCGAAGAACTGGGTGTAGCCGAAGGTGTTCCCGGTGTGGCCGAAGACGACGCCGCAGTCGGTGCTGTAGCGGAAGATCGCGAGTCCCGCGGTGTTCTGCCCGGGCCCGGTCGGTTCAGAGCCACCGTCCACGAAGTCGAACTGCGCCGCCTGCGTGTCGGGTCCGAACAAGTGCCGTCCGACGTAGCCGCGGATGAAGCGGTTCTGGTCGAACGGTGTCGAGACGACCCCGCCAGACGCCCATGCCCAACCACCTGCGAGGAACTTGGTCACGTCATCGAGGCCGCCACCGCCTCCCATCGGGGTCTGATAGCCATGGATGAAGGGACGCGGCATCTTCACGCCGCGAGGCAGGCTCGTGTGCTTCAACGACAGAGGGCGGGCGACGAGATCGCTCAGCAGTCGTCCGTACACCCGGCCCGTGGCCTTCTGGGTCATCAATGCGACGACGATGTTGTCGGAGTTCGAGTACTCGTACTGGGTGCCCGGAACGAAGACCAGATCCTCGTCCTCGATGTAGCTCAACAGGTCCCGCGGCCTCGGTGCGACGTCGGGGCTCGCGATGACCGCGTCGATGAAGGCGTCGGAGTCGAGGATGTCGGGGATGCCACTCGTGTGATGGAGCGCCTGCGCGAGCGTCACCTGGTGCCAGTCTGGATTGGTCCACGGGAGGAGGTCGCCCACGGTGTCGTCGAGGGACATGACGCCCTCGTCTACCAGCGAGAGTGCAACGCCGCCGCTGTAGGCCTTCGCGGTGCTCGCGATACGCATGTGCATCCACGGGCTCATGCGGGCGCCGGTCCTGATGTTGGCGACGCCGGCTCGGAACACCGACACTCGGCTTCCACGTTGCACAACGGCGATCGCCCCGGGAGGACCGTCGGAACGCGCCACGAGCGAGTTCATCCCTGCCTGGAGTCGTTGATCGGCGGTGCCCCGGGTGGGTGTCGCGACCGCCGGACCGGCGATGGCGAGCATGGCGATCGAAACGACGAGAACGGTGACAGCACGAGCTCGATGCATCATCGATGGAATCTACCGGATGGGTACCTTGAGGATGGGCTCGTTGGATGCGGGGCTTCCCTTCGATCGGCCCAGGTTGCGCGACGACACGCCAACGGTCCACACTTCGAACGTGTCCGGCTGGAGATGACTGCATCTCCATGGATGAGGGAGGACGAGCGATGGGTGAGCACGCGAACGTTGCGTTGATCCGGGAGATGACCGACGCCATGGGGCGTGGCGATGTCGCGTTCCTGGAAGCGCACACCGCAGACGACATCGTGTGGCACACGGGCGGGAACAGCCGCGCGGCGGGCACGCGCCGAGGCAAGGACGAGGTGCGCCAGATGATGGGCGCCATGACCGGCGACGCGATGAAGGTCCAGACCCACGCGATCGTCGGCGACGATGACCACGTGGTCGTACTGGGTACCGCCAACGTGACCGCGCCCAGCGGCAAGAGCGTCGAATACAACTACGTGAACGTGTTCCATGTCTCGGGCGACATGATCACCGAGGTGTGGGGCATGTCCGAGAACGACGCCGAGACCGATCCCGTCTGGGACGAGTTCGCCGGCTAGCCTTCGTCGGCGGCCTGCATGAACATCCAGCGGTGCCCTTCGAGGTCCGCCGCGTTGTAGAGGCGTCCGTACGGCTCGTCCTTCGGCTCGCGAAGGATCGTGGC
>DATDJD010000017.1:0-2346 GCA_036520695.1 Actinomycetota bacterium | reverse complement strand
GAGACGCAGGCCCCACAGCCCCCGAAGCGACGTTCGTACCGATTCGCCCGCGACTGGTCCTACCTGGCGGATCTCGCCCTCAAGGAGGAAGGCACATGAGTGAGTTCCCGGTAGCGACGAGCCCCGCCCCGGGGGTGATGGGCGTCGATTGGGAGAACCGCGTCGACTTCGAGCGGCTCCGCCAGTATCGCCTCGCGCGTGTGCGCACGATGCTCGAGCGCTTCGACCTGGGCGCCGTGATCCTGTTCGAAACGTCGAACATCCGGTACGCGACGGCCACGCAGATCGGCTACTGGGCCTTCAACAAGGGCGAGCGCTGGGCGCTCGTCACCCGAGAAGGACGCCCGAAGGTGTGGGATTTCGGGTCGGCCGCGAAGGCGCACCGGCTCCAACTGCCGCACATGTACGACGAGCAGAACTCGGTCGGCGGCAACACCGGGTTGCAGGGCGCGATCGGGCCTGAGAGTGGACTCCATGCGCGCGCGGTTCGGGAGATCAAGGCGGCGCTGGAGGAAGCCGGTGTCGCGAACGATCGCCTCGGCGTCGACCTCGCCGAGACCTCCGTGCTCCTCGAGATGCAGGCGGCGGGGCTGCAAGTCGTCGACGGCCAGCAGGCCATGATGCACGCGCGCGAGATCAAGAGTCCTGATGAGATCGTCCTGCTGACGCAGGCGTGCGCCATGGTCGACGGCGTATATCAGGACATCTTCGAGATGTTGAAACCCGGTGTTCGCGAGTCCGACGTCGTTGGCATGGCCCATGCACGTCTGTTCGGGATGGGATCGGAGTTCGTCGAAGCGATCAACTCGATCGCGGGGGAGCGCTGCAGTCCTCACCCGCACGTGTTCAGCGACCGACTGATCCGACCGGGGGACCAGGCCTATTTCGACATCATCCACGTCTTCAACGGGTACCGAACCTGCTACTACCGCACGTTCGTGGTGGGACGGGCGACCCAGGCGCAGCGCGACGCGTTCAAGCGTTCTCGCGAATGGATGGATGCCGCGATCGCCCTGGTGAAGCCGGGTGCCACGACCGACCAGATCGCGAAGGTGTGGCCGAAGGCCGAGGAGTTCGGGTTCGCCGACGAGATGGATGCGTTCGGGTTGCAGTTCGGCCACGGGGTGGGCGTGGGGCTGCACGAGCGACCGATCATCAGCCGCCTGAACTCGCTCGACACCCCCGAAGAGATCCAGGAGGGCATGCTCTTCGCCCTCGAAACCTACGCCCCGGCGGCCGATGGACGATCCGCCGCGCGCATCGAAGAAGAACTGGTCGTCACCGCCGATGGCTGCAAGGTCATCACCCTGTTCCCCTGCGAGGAGTTGATGGTCGCCAATGAGTACTGATCCACGGACCGACTACGCGCTCCGCCCGCCGCGGCTCCCCGGCCCGATCGACGATTCGCTCGCCGACGCGCCTATCGACGAGGACGTTCGGCTCGAGATCTACCGCTCGCTGCAGCTGATGCGGCAGTGGAGCAAGCGGGCGCACGACCTCTTCCTGCAGAATCTGGTGAAGGGCACGACGCACTTGTCCCTCGGCATGGAAGGGATCGCGGCGGCGTTCGGCGCGGCGATGCGTGAGGACGACTATTCGTTCGCCACCTATCGGGGGCACGCGCACTCGCTCGCGAGAGGCATGGATCCCGGCGCGGCGCTCGCGGAGCTGCTGGGCAGGGAGAACGGCATCCTCGGCGGCAAGGGCGGATCGATGCACCTCACCGACGTCTCGAAGGGCATGATGGGTTCCTACGCCATCATCGGCGCCCACCTGTGCACCGCGAACGGCGCGGCATGGTCTGCCCAACTGCGAGGTACGGACCAGGTCTCGGTGGCGTTCTTCGGGGACGGCACCACCAACATCGGGGCCTTCCACGAGGCGCTCAACATGGCGAAGGTCTGGAACCTGCCCACGATCTTCGTCTGCGAGAACAACCTCTATATGGAGTACACGCCGATCGATGTCGTCACGGCGGTCGACGACCCGGCCGCGGGGCGCGCCTCGGCGTACGGGTTGGAGTCGATCGTGGTCGACGGCAACGATCCCGATGCGGTCTACCTCGCCGCCGACGCCGCTGTGCGTCGCGCACGCGAAGGAGGCGGCCCGTCGATGATCGAGGCCATCACGTACCGCTCCGGCGGTCACTCGCGTGCCGATCCCGGCAAGTACCGGCCGACCGAGGAGGTCGAGGCGTGGCGCGAGCGCGATCCGATCACCCTGTACCACGACCGTCTGATCAAGATCGGCGTCGCCGAAACCCAACTCGAGGCGATCAGCGACGAGGTCGCGGCCGCGATCGACGTCGCGACCGAGTTCGCGAAGGCCGGCGCCGAACCGGGCGAG
>DATDJD010000016.1:0-2748 GCA_036520695.1 Actinomycetota bacterium | reverse complement strand
TCCTCGACCACCATCCACACCAGACCTGCGGCGCCGCGACCCTTCGCGTCGTCGACCAGCGTGTCGAGCTCCTTACGCGACAACTGGCCACCCCCCGGGGCGGCGAGCGCCTTGATGGATCCGCCCTCAGCCACGACCTTCCCGAACGCGTTGAACCCGCTGCCCTGGAACAGGTCCGTGAGGTTGGCGAGTTCCATGCCGTAACGGAGGTCGGGCTTGTCCGAGCCGTAGCGTTCCATCATCTCGTCGTAGGTCATGCGCGCGAACGGCGTGGAGACCTCCACGCCCTGCAGCTCAGCAACCAGGCGCGCGTACAACGGTTCGATCACGGCGACGATGTCTTCCTCGTCGACGAAGGACATCTCCACGTCCAGCTGCGTGAACTCCAGGCCGCGATCGGCGCGAGGGTTCTCGTCTCGGAGGCAGCGGACGATCTGGTAGTAGCGGTCCTGGCCGGCGATCATCAGCAACTGCTTCAGCTGCTGGGGCGATTGGGGCAAGGCGTAGAACGACCCGGGCTGTAGCCGGGAAGGCACCAGGAAGTCCCGCGCTCCTTCGGGTGTGGATCGGGTGAGCAGCGGCGTCTCGACCTCGAGGAACCCGAGCGAGTCCATGTGGTCGTGGATGATCGAGTTGATGCGGTGACGCATCCGCAGGGCGGCCGTCATCTCCGGCCGCCGAAGGTCGAGGTAGCGGTACTGCAGCCGAAGGAGTTCATCGGCTTCGCTGCGATCCTCGATCGGGAACGGTGGGGTGTCGGCGCGACCGATCACCTCGAGCTCGCTCGCGAGCACCTCCACGGCACCGGTCGCGAGGTTGGGATTCACCATCCCGTCAGGGCGCTCGCGCACCGAGCCCGTCACGCGCACCACCCATTCGCCACGCAACTCCTGGGCCGCGGCGTGAGCCTCGGGAGCATCCTGTGGGTGGAACACGACCTGTACCTCGCCCTCACGATCACGCAGGTCGATGAAGGTCACGCCGCCGTGGTCGCGACGATGGCCGACCCAGCCACACAGGGTGACGTCGCGGCCGGCGTCGGCGGCCCGAAGCCCACCACTCATATCCGTGCGCATGGCGGTCCGCATGGCTTCGGCCGGGGTCTCCTGGGTCGTCATGAGGTCTCATCAGTCCAGTCATCGAGTCGAAGGAGCCAGCGTGTCACGTCCTGCCTGGGCACGGTCTTCTGGATCCCGTCGTCGAGCCGGCGCAGGGTGACCGATCCTTCCGCCAGCTCGCTCTCGCCCACGATCACGGCGAAATCGGCGCCTGCCCGGTTGGCCTGTTTCATCTGTGCCTTCATCGGACGATCCTCGAGGGCGGCGATCGCGGACACACCGGCTGCGCGCAGATCGTCGAGCAGTGCGCGGCCTGCCGCCTGCACGGGCTGGCCGATCGCGACCACGAACGCCCTGGGCACGCGTGGAGGCGCCACGGCGACGCCCTCGCCTTCCATCGCCAACAGGACCCGGTCTAAACCCATCGCGAACCCGACCCCGGGGGTCGGCGTACCCCCGAGCGCCTCGGCCAACCCGTCGTACCGTCCCCCGGCGTTCACGGTGCCGGCCTTGTTCTCCGCCAGCACCTCGGAGATCCACTCGAAGGCCGTTCGGGTGTAGTAGTCCAAGCCACGCACCAACCGTGGATCGAGCATGTAGTCGATGCCGGCCGCGTCGAGGCCCGCCCGCACCGCCGCGAAGTGTTCCGCACACGGCTCACACAACCGATCGGCGATCGTCGGCGCCGCCTGGACGAAGTCCTTCACGCCGTCCACCTTGCAATCGAAGACACGGAGCGGGTTCTTGGTGAGGCGTTGCCGACAGTCCTCGTCGAGTTGACCGAGATACGCCTGGAAGTAGGCGACCAGTTCCTCGCGATACGCGGGCCGACACGCGTCGTCACCGATCGAGTTCAGGTGCAAGGTGTAGCGACGCAGGCCGCGTTCGCGCAGGTAGCGCTCCCCCAGCGTGATGACCTCGACGTCGGCGCCCGGGGCCGCCGAGCCGATCACCTCGATGCCGAACTGGCGGAACTCACGCGTACGCCCGAACTGCGGTCGCCCGTGCCGGAATTCACTGGCGACGTAGTAGCCGCGGAAGGGCGAGCCCAGGTCTTGTGCGTGATCGAGCCACGCCCGCACCACACCCGCGGTGCTCTCCGGGCGCAGCGTCACGGAGCGCCCTCCCTTGTCTTCGAACGTGTACATCTCCTTGGAGACGACATCGGAGGTGTCGCCCGAGGTACGGGTGAACAGCTCCGTGTGCTCGAACGTGGGCGTCTCCAGATAGCGGAACCCGGACAGCCGAGCGGCGCGGTGAGCTTCCTCGTAGAGACCAAGCATGGCGTCGGCGGTATCGGGCAATAGGTCCTGCGTTCCCCTCGGCGGCGCGAGATCGGCCATCAGCGCAGCTCCCGCAGGAACGGGTTGGACTCTCGTTCTCGGCCCACCGTCGTGTCTGGGCCGTGGCCCGGCAGCACCGGCATCTCATCCGGCAGGGTCAGGAACCGCTGCAAGCTGGTCTGCATCGCGGTGGGGTCGCCGTTCGCGAAGTCCGAACGCCCGATCGAACCCGCGAACACCAGATCGCCGGACAGCAGCACCGCGTCGCCGTCCAACCGGAAACAGCAGTGGCCCGGAGTATGACCGGGCGTGTGGAGCACCTCGATCGAGAAGCCCGCGAACGTCAGGACATCACCGTCGGCGATCGTCCGCAGGTCCTCCACGGGCACCAGGGGGTTCTCGAAGCC
>DATDJD010000015.1:0-3471 GCA_036520695.1 Actinomycetota bacterium | reverse complement strand
AGGGCGCCACGATCGAAGGCGACGTGCGCGAGTCAGTGTCGTTCACGCCCCGCGGTTCGCTGGCCGTGCTCGGGGGCCTGCTCGGACCGCTCGCCATCGCGTGTTCGGTGCTGGTGCTGGGGCTGGCGTTGCTCACCGTCGTGCCCCGCGGCGCCGACCGAGTCGCCACCGCAGCCCGTTCCGCGCCGCTCACCTCGCTCGCATGGGGGCTGGTGCTCGCGATGTTCCTGCCGGTGCTGGGCGCTGCGCTCTCGGCGACCCTGGTGGCGTTGCCCATCGGCCTGGCGCTCTTGTTAGGGCTGGCATTGCTGTTCCTGGTCGGGGCGACCTGGGCGGTGTGGTCGGCGGGACGCGCCCTGGTCCGCGACCCGCGATCTCGCTGGCTCGCGTTCTTCGCTGGCTGGGCGATCGCGGTGGCGGTCAGCCTGGTTCCCTACCTCAACGTCGGGGCGTGGGTGCTGGCGGCGATCTTCGGACTGGGCGCCATGACGGTTGCCACCTGGCGGGCTCGCAGCGGCGGTGGGCGTCACCGCGCCGGGTACGTCGACCCGAGCGCCCCCGAGCCGCCTCAGCCCTCAGCGTCCGAAACGACGGCTCCCGCCTAACGGCGGCGTCCGGAACGCCGCATGACCACACCCAGCACGACCGCGAAGGCAGCGCCGGCCGCCAGGGCTTGCGGGGTGTTCATCAACACACGGGCACCGCTCTCGATCGTGACCTTGGGCGCCAGTACGAATGCCACGAAGCTGCGCTCTCCCAAGGTGGCGCCACCCAACGTCGCGATCGTCTGCGCGCCGCCGTTCGTGATCGAGATGCTTCCGAGTGCCCCGATGGGCCCAGAACCTCCGTTGGTGATGTGGACGTCGCCCGCGGCGGCGACCGCCCCCGTGCCGCCGTTCGTGATCGAGACGTCGTGCCCGGCGACCGCACCGATGCCGGCGTTGCGAACCTCGACCGATCCTGCCGACACCGCGCCGACGATGCCCTGCTGTACCGCGACCCGCTCGTCCATCGTGCTGCTCCCTCGTTCGGTGAACCTCCATCCTCTCTCGGATCGGGAGGTTCGATGGCGGGAACGTTGACCGAGCCTCGGTCTGCCGGTACCGTCCCCGCGGACATGACCGAGCCCGCCGATCTCATCCTCGCCGATGCCGACATCTGGTGCGGCGACGCCGCCCGCCGTTGGGCTCGAGCGCTCGCGATCCGTGGAGACCGCATCGTGGCAGTGGGGACCGACGATGATGTGCGCGAGTTCCGAGGGCCGAAGACCGAGGTTGTGACCCTCGCCGGCAAGGCGGTCGTCCCGGGGCTCCAGGATTCGCACGTGCATCCGGCGTACGGCGCGAGGAACCTCCTCAACGTCAACCTGGATGATCTCCATAGCAAGGACGACTACCTCGTCCGGATCAAGTCCGTCGCCGATGCCAACCCAGGTCTGGACTGGATCGTGGGCGGGGGGTGGTACGGAGCCAACTTCGCCGGGCCGGACGGTCCCCGCAAGGAGGATCTGGATGCGATCGTGCCGGACCGCCCGGTGTTCCTGTTGAACAACGACGTGCACGGAGCGTGGGTGAACTCGCGTGCGCTCGAGGCGGCCGGGATCACGGCGAACTCGCCGGACCCCTGGGACGGTTACGTCGTGCGTGACGCCGACGGGTCACCGACCGGATGCCTCCAGGAGGGCGCCGCCTACAACGTGTTGCGGCAGGTGGTTGCCCCGCCCACCCTCGATCAGTGGAAGGTGTATCTGCGCCGGGCGCAGCAGGAACTCCATTCGTTGGGCATCACCGGGTGGCAGGACGCGTGGGTAGAGCCGAGCCTCTTGGATGCCTATCGATCCCTGGACGACGAGGGCGGGCTGACGGCACGTGTCGTCACAGCCATGTGGTGGGATCGCCACGGCGGCATGGAGCAGGTCGACCGATTCATCGAGCAGCGCGATCGTGCTACGGCCGGCAACGTGCATGCCACCACGATCAAGTTGATGCTCGACGGTTGTCCCGAGAGTTGCACCGGGTCCATGCTGGACCCCTACGAAGGCGACTTCGGCCGGCGCCATGACCGAGGGATCCAGTTCATCGACACCGAGATGCTCACCGAGGCGGTCGTGGCCTTGGACGCGCTCGGGTTCCAAACGCATCTGCACGCGCTGGGAGACCGGGCGATCCGCAGTGGCCTGGACGCCGTCGAAGCCGCGCGCGAGGCGAACGGTTGGAACGACGCCCGTCATCACATGGCGCATCTGCAACTGCCCGATCGGGCCGATGTCCCACGCCTGCGGCAGCTGGGGGTAATCGCCAACATGCAGCCGTTCTGGTCCCAGCCCGACCCGGGGATCCGACGTTTCACGATCCCGCGCGTGGGTGAAGCTCGCGCAGCACGCCTGTATCCGATCGGCGACATCAGCGCGAGCGGCGCGGTGCTCGGGTTCGGCAGCGACTGGCCCGTGTCCACCCCGAACCCGTGGCTCGAACTGGAGGTCGCGGTCACCCGACAGATCCCCGGTGACCCGGACTCGGAACCGCTCGATGCCAGTCAGCGCATCGATCTCGCGAGAGGGATCGCCGCGTTCTCCGCGGGCTCAGCCTGGATCAACCACGATGACGACGCGGGCACGCTGGAGGTCGGCAAGCGCGCCGACATGGCCGTCCTGGACCGCAACCCGTTCGATCGGACCCTCGGAGCGATCGGCCAGATCCAGGTGGACATGACCCTGGCGTCGGGCCGGGTCGTCTACGACGCCGCACGGGACGAACGCGGCGTCTATGCCAACAGGTAGCGTCGGGACAGCGGTACCCGCGTCACCGGTTCGCACCGTAGATCACGTCCGTCCAACGTCACAGCGCCGTCGTGCGGCGAGACCTCGATCTCGGGCACGGCAGTGTTCGCCACCATGTCTGCCCGGGTGAGGCCTCTGGTCCCCCGGACCGCGAGCACCCGGCGTCGCGTGTCCAGCGTCGAGCCGATGCCCGTCTCGATCGCAGCCTGTGAAACGAACGTCGTCGAGAGCCGGGCGGCAGCGATCCCGGTGCCGCCCCAATCCGGCCCGTAGCGGGTCGGTTGGGCGCCATGCACGCTGGCGTTCCCTTCGCCCATGGCACTCCAGGCAACCACGCCACCTTTGATCACCATGAGCGGTCGAACACCGAACATGGACGGCTCCCACAGGACCAGGTCCGCGGCATGGCCGGGCGCGATCGAGCCCACCTCGTGTCCGACGCCGTGCACCAGCGCGGGCTCCCGCGTGTACTTGGCGAGGTAGCGAAGGACCCGCTCGTTGTCGTCGGGCGTGCGAGGCGAGTCAGGCCGTGGGCGCAGACGGCCGACGGCTGGGGCCTCGGGCCGGCCGACGCCGAGCTCCGACGTTCGCCACCGTTTCATCGCGTCGGCCAACTGCCAGGTTCGCCGGATCGTTTCGCCGATCCGTCCCATGCCCTGAGAGTCGGAGTTGATGATCGAGATCGCGCCCAG
>DATDJD010000014.1:0-5812 GCA_036520695.1 Actinomycetota bacterium | reverse complement strand
CCGGGTAGCCGATCAGGATGCACAACGTGGTCGCGGCGACGACGAAGATCGTGGTCCTCACCCAGACCTGCCCCAGGCCGCCACCGAACAGGTCCTCGAGGACGGCCGTGAACTGGGTCGTCCGCCACGAGGTCGGATCCCACTCGGGCCGCGCGAGCAAGAGGATGGGGTCGTTGTGGCCGAAGGTGATCGCGAGGATTGCGTACAGCGGCACGATGACGGCCGCGATCGTCCACCCGATGCCGGCGATCCCCAGGATCGAGGCCGCCCCGGGCATGCGCGCGGGGTCCCGATCCCCCCTCAACGAAGCGCGCCCCCTTGGTCGGTCTGTCGTGTGCACAGCGCCCCGACCCGCGACGCGCGCGTCTCGAGGTTGGCTTGTATGGCTGTAGGATTGTAGGGCGATGCGAGGGACAGGGTCAAGGCAGTCGGTTCACCGCAAGAGGAACCCCGTGCCGAGCAGATCTTCCGGATCCAGGACGAAGCTGCTGAGAGCGGTCTCGAACGCCCGCCCTTCGATGCCTTCTGTGCCCGGGGTGGGACTCGAACCCACACGCCCTTTCGGGCAAGCGCTTTTAAGGCGCCGTCGTCTACCTATTCCGACACCCGGGCCGGTCGGGTTCCGATGGTAGTCCCTCCGGGGCGCTGAGCGAACCTTGGCCTGAGCGACCGAACGAAGCGCGATCTGGCGAACGTGCCACGTCGGCGCGGGAGCCGACGCACCGGCTACGACGGCTTCGAGTGGCTCGGCGAGGTCAGGGCGAGGCGCTATCTCGCCGCGCCGCACCAACACCTCCAGGTTCATCGCGAAGACCGTGGCGGTCACCGACACGTCCGGCGTGAACGCAACGATGCGGTCCACCGTGCGTTCGGTTCCCGGTGGATCCGGCATCGCATGCAGGGCCGGCCCCACGTATAACTCAGCCCCCTCACGGGCGATCACCGACCTCGCCACTTGGTCAAGGTACTTGACGAATATGGGTTCGTCTGTGTCCACGAGCTCAGGCTCATCCAGGAGCAGCAGACCGTCGGGCCGGAGCTGCGTCGCCCAGTTCGAGACCACCCTGACCGGCTCAGGAAGGTGGGCCAGCAACAAGCGGCACGAGATCAGGTCGGCAGGACCGGTGGGGAACGGGACGAGTCGGACATCGTGTTCGTCGAACGTGACGTGGTCCGGGGCGTCGACCCGCGCACGATCGAGGAACAGGCCAGACCGATCGAGGCCGACCGTCCGAGCGGCGCCCGTGACGCGGTGCAGGAGTCGTGTCGTGAAGCCCGGACCGCACCCAAGATCGACGGCCAGCGCAGGTGGTTCGTGAGCCGCTTCGGTCATGAAGGCGGACGACGTCGGCTCGAACATCGCCGCGACACGTTCGAGTCGGCTCGCAGCGAGTTCGGTGTCGCCGTAGGTGTAGCGTCCGGTCACGCCGCTCCCTAGGACTCCTCGATGGTGATCGAGTTGATGTAGACCGGCTGCGAGGGCGCACAGGGAGGCTGTCCCGTGGGACAGGCGGTGCTGTTGACCACGGGGAACGAGCCGATCGTTTCGACCACGTCCATGCCCTTGGTGACGTTGCCGAAGATCGTGTACTCCCCTTGGGGAGGGTCGAGGCTGGGGGTCGGCGCCAGCGTGATGAAGAACTGACTCCCGTTGCCCCCGGTCGCAGCATGCGCGAACGCAACGACGCCCTTCGCATCGAAGCTAGAGCCGTCGGTCACCGTCACGGGAGTCTCGTAGCCGGGTCCGCCGGTCCCCACGCCCTCGGGGTCACCACCCTGGATCACGAAGCCTTCCACCAACCGATGCCATGTGAGCCCGTCGTAGAAACCTTCTTCCGCAAGGAAGACGAAGCTATTCACGGCCTCGGTCGCCGTGCCCGCCAACAGATCGACCTGGATCGCTCCGCACGACGTATCGATGGTGGCCGTGTAGGTCTTCGTCGGATCGACCGTGTCGGGAGCCGGCTCGTCGAAGGCGGGCTTGACCTCGTCGGCGCCGGGTGGAGCTTCGCTGGAACACGACTTCGGGATGTCACCTGCCGGCGACGCACTGGGGTCGAGGCTCGCGCTCGGCGGGACGCTCGCGGCCTGCGTGGACGCAGGATCGTCGCCCGCCAGGAACGCGCTCGCCGCGACGATCAGCAGGATCAACGCGACGGCTCCTGCCGCCAGCCCCAGCCACAGGTTCCGGCGGCGCCTGGTGGCCCGTCGCTCAGCCTGCCGTCGCGCCGCCAACTTCGCGAGTTGCTTGTCTCGGGTTCGCTTGGGCATCGGGCGATGAGGTTACCCGTCGAGCATCTCGAGGGCCAAGCCATCCAGGATGTCGGATTCACTCACCATCGCCCGAGCCAGACCGAACCGACGCATCGTCGCCACCAGGATCACCGCACCCGCGATGATGACGTCACCGCGGCCCGGCACCATGACGGGGATCGCGGCGCGTTGGGCATCGGTCATAACTGCGAGCTCGTCGAGCACACGCTCGGCGTCGCTCACCCTGAGCCACGATCGGTGGATGAGGTCGGGGTCGTAGCGATCGAGTCCGAGGTTGATCGCTTGCACGGTCGTCGCCGTGCCCGCCACCGCAACGAACGTTCGAGTCGGCGCCAACGGTACATCGCGCTCAACCTGCGTAAGGATCTGGTTCGCCGCCTCGAAGAGCTCGGCGAGTTCATCCGTCGTCGGTGGGTCGTGGGCGATGTGGCGTTCGGTGAGACGAACGCTCCCCATCTGGGTGGAGATGGCATGCTCGGCGAGGCTGGGGGCTGCCCCGGTGACGAACTCGGTCGATCCGCCACCGATGTCCTGCACCAGGAACGGGCCATCTGCGGGCTCGAGCCCATGCGTGGCGCCGAGGAACGACAGCGCAGCCTCCTGTTCGCCGGTGATGACCTCCAGGGCGGTGCCTGCGTGACGAAGGACCGCTGCTTCGAACACATCCCGGTTCTCGGCGTCGCGGACCGCGCTGGTCGCGGCGACCCTGATGCGATCGGCACCGAGCGCCCTGGCCCGACGGCAGTAGACCGCGAGCACATCGACCGTGCGCGCCAAAGCGTCGGGGTCGAGCCGGCCCGTTCGATCGACACCCTGACCGAGCCGCGTGATCACCATGTCACGAGCGAGTTCGGTGCCGGCCCCGTCGACGACGAGGAGCCGGATCGAGTTCGTGCCTTGGTCGATCGCCGCGACGCGCTGGGTGGGTGCGTCCGGGTGAACGGGCTCAACCCGTTCAGCGACCCAGGCGCCGATCGGATCGGCGCCGCCGGCCAGGTGGTAGGCGTAGTGCGCGTGGAGGCACTTCACGCCGGTTCGGGTTCCGGCGACCCCTCCCCAGCTCTTGGCCCACCCCGCCGCGGCCGGCAGGTCCGTCGCACGGTCGGTCGCGTAGGCCTGGTGGGCCGCCTCGACCGACGCGTCGAAGGCTTCATCGTCCTGCATCCGCTCGTTCAGCGTCGCGATCCACCCCTCGGACTCGACCCGAGCGACGGCCTTCACCGCGAGGGGGCAGCTGAGCCAATACGTGGTGGGGAACGGGTGGCCTTCGGCGTCCAATGGTGCGTTCCTGATCACCAACGGGTGACCACCGGCACATCGCGTCACCACCAGGAATGGCGTCGACGGTTCACGCCCCAGCTGGTCTCGGACCGCATCGATATCGGCCGCGCGAAGCTCGCGCTGCTCGATCGGCAGCGGCGGGGTATCACCATGCATGCCGCCATGGTGTCAGGACGACCGCCGGTGGCGCGACCACCCACCCGCACCACCGGGTCGATACCATCGGCCGATGCTCTTCGACCGAAGGTCTTCCGCCGGTATCGCCGACGGAACCGTCACGGCCACGTTCCGGCGCTGGAAGCGGACACAGGCCGTCACGGGGCACCGGTATCGAACGCGCGGCGGGATGATCGAGGTCGACAGCGTTGACCTGATCGAGGTCACCGAGATCGACAGATCCGACGCGATCCGCGCCGGCTACCCCGACGCTGGAGCGGCGATCGACGATCTCCGTGGAGAGGAAGGGACACCTGTGTACCGGGTGCGGTTCCATCGCGTTGATGAACCCGATCCACGAACGGTCCTCGCTGAGGACACCGGGTTCACGTCCGAGGACGTCGCGGCGCTGGCCGGGCGCCTCGACCGGATCGATGGCCGCAGCAGCCACGGGCCGTGGACCCGCTCGACCCTGGAGATGATCGCCCAGCGACCCGGTATTCGTGCAGCCGACCTCGCCGCGTCGTTCGATCGTGATGTGCCTTCCTTCAAGCGAGACGTTCGCACCCTCAAAGGTTTGGGGCTGACGCTCAGCCTCGAGGTCGGCTATCGCCTCTCGCCTCGCGGCGAGGCGTTCCTGCGACGGCTCCTCGACGCCGATGCGTGACCGCAAGTTCACCACGATCGAGACGGAACGCCTGGTGCTTCGACGGTTCGCGGACGCGGACGCGCCCGTGTTCGCCGCCTACCGAGCCGATCCTGAGGTCGCCCGATACCAGTCGTGGGACGGGTTCACGGTGGACGATGCCGAACGCTTCATCGCGGGCCTGGCCTCCGACGACCCTGGGGTACCGGGCGAATGGTTCCAGTTCGCCGTCACCGATCGCGACAGCAACCGGCTGCTGGGCGACTGCGCGATCGCCCTGGACGCCGGCGACCCACCGAGCGCGGAGATCGGCTACACGATGAGCCCCGGCGCCCAGGGGCGAGGCTACGCCACCGAGGCCGTCCGAGGTCTGTTGGGCTACGCCTTCGATCACCTGGATGTGCGCGGGGTCCACGCGGTCACCGATGTCCGCAACGGTCCATCGATCGCGGTCGCCGAGCGACTCGGTATGCGACGCATCGCCACGATCAGCACCACGTTCAAGGGTGAAGCCTGCGACGAACACACCTTCGAGATGACGCGAGAGGAGTGGCGGAACCGCTGAACCGCTACTTGCGCTTGTGCTCGACCGCCCGCTTGTAGTCGACGAGGCGCTCTTCGCTCTGGCGCATGAACTTCTTCAGCATCTGTTCGAACTCGGGGTCCGAACCGCGGCGGGGACGTGGAGGAGCGGGATCCTGCAGCGCCTTGATCGAGAGATCGATCTTGCCGTCTTCCTTGATCGCTCGAACCTTCGCCTGCACGACGTCTCCTTCGCGGAGGTGGTCATGCACATCCTTGACGTAGTTGCGGTCGATCTCGGAGATGTGGACGAGCCCGAGGCGTCCGTCTTCGAGTTTCAGGAACGCTCCGTATGGCGTGATGCGCTCGACGGTGCCGTCGATGGTCGAGCCGATCTCGATCTCTGCGATGTCGGGAACCCCTCTCGGTTGCGCCCGTCCGGTGGTACCGGACGAGTCGTCGGGCAAGTGTGCGGGAATCGTCCGCGCACGTCAATCGGCGCAACCCCGAGCCCGTATCCTCGATCGGTGCAGGTGCATCGCTTCGATCATGTCGAGGAGTTCAGGACCCTCGCCGAGCCGCTGCTGCGGCGCGAGCCCGCGCGGAACCAGCTCCCCATCGCGATCGTGCACACCCTGATGACGCAACCAGAGGTCTATCCGGAGTCCCGACTGTGGGCGGTCGAGGATGCAGGAACGGTCGTCGCCGCCGCCATCCGAACCCCGCCCCACAACGTCGCGTTGGCCGACCCCATCGACCCCTCCGCGATCGGGGCGCTGGTCGAGGCGGTCCTGGACCAGGATGCCGTGGCTCCCGGCGTCGTCGGCAACCGCCCCTTCGCGGCGTGGTTCGCCGACCGCTGGACGGCTCGCACGGGGAGGCCGTGGAGGATCTCGGTGGCGCAGGGGGTGTTCCAGCTGACGAGCTTGCGGT
>DATDJD010000013.1:0-5657 GCA_036520695.1 Actinomycetota bacterium | reverse complement strand
GGCGTCATGGCCCGCATACGGCGCGCTCCTGTCGCTTCGGGGCTTCGCCGACGAGGTGCGCCAGTTCCTTTCACGCGCACAGGAGGCATTGCGCACGCCCGACGAGATCGCAGCGGCGGCAGATCTGCGAGGCCTCACCGGGTGGCAGGAGCTGGCCCGGTTCCTCGGTGAGTATCAGGCGGTCGCCGACGAACTCGGCGTGATCGACTTCGCGGGGTTGGTGGAGCGAGCAGCTTCGGTGGCCGGCCAAGGTGAGCCGCTGTTCGACCATCTACTCGTCGATGACTACCAGGACAGCACCCTCGCCGGCGAAGCGATCGTGGCCGGTCTGCGAACACCCGACCTGGTGGTGGCGGCAGATCCTGTCGCCCACGTCTTCTCGTTCCAGGGGACCAGCCCGGTCCCGCTGGCACGGTTCGCCGAGACCTTCCCCGGGTCCGCATCCATCGAGCTCACGACGGCGCATCGTACCGATGAGACACCGGTACGCATCGACGCCTGGGTCGCCCCACACGCCTCGGAGGAACACGCCTCGATCGCACGCGAACTCCGCCGCCTCCACGTCGAAGAAGGCGTCGATTGGGCTGAGCTCGCCGTCGTGGTTCGGCGCCAGGGAGCGCACCTGGGGGGGCTGCTCCGGGCCCTCGACGATGCCCGCATCCCTCGCGCGATCCCCGAGCGCGGCCTGTCGCTCACCTCCGAACCCGCGACCCGCCCCTACGTGCTCGCGTTGCGCTGGTTGGTGGCCGACGAAGCACAGCGCGAAGAACTCATCGAACAGCTGGTGACCTCCGACGTCGTGGGGCTCTCGCCCGCCGTCGCGCGCGGACTCCTGCGGATCGCCCGGACCCGACTCGGTTCACCCGCCGCCGCGCTCGACGTCGATGAAGGACTCACCGACGACGAGCTCGAGCGCGTGAAGTCGGCCCAAGAGACGCTCGCGAAGGCGGCACTGTTCGCGGGTATGAGCGTGCAGGACGCCTTCCGTCACCTGTGGGAAGAGCTCGCGTGTTCCCGCCGGTTGGTCGAACGCGCCGTCACCGATGCCGACGCCCGACGTGACCTGGACACCGTGGTCACCTTCGCCAACGTGGTCGCCGAAACCGACTCCGGCGGTGGCGACAAGAGCGTGCATGCGTTCCTCGCATCGCTCGACGCAGGCGAACACGGGCCGGGCCACTCGGCGTGGGAACGCGCGCGCGCCGATGCGGTGCAGGTCCTCACCGCGCACGGCACGGTGGGCCGCGAGTTCGACACGGTGCTGGTGTCCGGCGTGGTCGAGGGCTCGTTCCCCAGCCTGTCTCGGCCCGAGCCCATGTTCGATCTGGCCGTACTCGACCACGCCATCACCAACGCCGACCGCAACCGCGAGCGCTTGCAGGACGAACGACGCCTCTTCGGCACGGTGGTGGCTCGAGCCCGGCGCCGAGTGGTGTTCACGTGTGCCGACAGCCACGCCCACGGTGACATCGACGTCGCGACCCGGTCGCGATTCGTCGCCGACCTCGGCGTGCAGTGGACATCGGCACCATCCGGACCCTTCGATGAACCGGTCTCGACCCGCGAGGCGACGGCGTCATGGCGCCACCGGCTCGCCGACCCGGGCCTTCCCGGCTGGCGGCGGCTCGCCGCGCTCGACGGGTTGGTGGCGTTGCACGTCGACCCGACCCGTTGGTGGTTCCAGCGCGAGTGGACCGACACCGGCGCACCGCTGCACGAACAGATCCGCGTCTCGTATTCGCGCTTGTCCAACCTGGAGGCGTGCGAGTTGATGCACGTGCTCGGCGACGAGCTCGGCCTGGGCAAGCCCGGCGGCTACCACGCGTGGGTCGGCAAGACCGTGCACAAGATCGTCGAGGACGCCGAGCGAGGCACGATCGCCAAGGAACCGCCGGCGCTGATCCAGGCGCTGAAGGACCGGTGGCGGCCCCAGGAGTTCCCGTCCAAGGCGGTCTCGACGGCCTTCTTCCGGCTCGCCCACGATCACATGATCCGCAACTGGTTCGACAACTACGCCGACAAACCCGCGACGGGGATCGAGCGGTTCTTCGAGTTCGAGTTCGAGGGCGCGCTGGTGATCGGCTACATCGACCGCATCGGCCCGGCGGTGCAGGACGGCTCGGTCATCACCGACTTCAAGACGGGCAAGAGCGACAACGCCGGACCGCCGCGCGACAGCCTGCAGTTGGGCATCTACTACCTGGCGGTGCAGGATGCCGAGATGCTCGCCGAGTTCCAACCGGTGCGCACCGTGGAACTGGCGTTCCTGCGCGGCAACTGGCGCAACACCGACATCGACTACCGCAAGTGGCAGATCACCGATCGTGACGAGGACCAGTACCAGGAGCAGATGCGCGAACGCCTCGCCGCGTTGATCACGCGCAAGAAGGTCCTGAACGAGACCGAGGTCTACCGACCCAACCCGTACGCGAACTGCCGGTTCTGCGACTTCCAGACGCTGTGCCCGCTCTATCCTGAGGGCCAGCCCGTGTTCCCCGTGGAGTCCATCCGGCTCGGGGCCAGCGCATGAGCGCGACGCCGACCACCGTCCCCGACGAGATCGTCACCGCCATGGGCGCGGCGCCCACCGACGAGCAGTGGGCCGCCATCTCCATGCCGTTGCAGCCGTACGTGCTGGTGGCCGGCGCGGGTTCGGGCAAGACCAGCGTCATGGCGGCGCGCGTCGTCTACCTCGCGCTCGCCGCGCTCGGTCGCATCGAGACCGCCTCGGAGAATCCCGGCGTCCTGCCCGGCAACGTGCTGTGCCTCACCTTCACCGTGAAGGCAACCGAGAACCTTCGGTCTCGGGTCCGCCGGGCGCTGGCGAGCATCGACCTCGCCGAGGGTGAGGAACCGCAGGTCCTCAACTACCACGCCATGGCTGCCCAGGTGCTCGAGCGCTACGGCATCCTCGCCGGTATCGAGACCGGCGGGCGGGTGCTCAGCCAGGCCCAGCGAGTGGAGCTTGCCGGCCGCGTGTTGGACGAGATGGACTTCGAACACACGAAGACCGAATGGCAGCCCAGCGTCGTCGACAAGATCCTGAATCTGGACGCCCAGATCGCGAACCACCTGCTGGACCCCGACGAGGTCGTCGCCTTCGTCGAGGAACGCCTGCCGGTCTACAAGAAGATCGCGCGCACCGACCGTGTCTACTACAGCGCGCTCGAACGCATCGAACTCGCGAAGGCCTCGGTCATCTTCCGGCGGCTGAAGCGCGACCTGGGTGTGATCGACTTCAGCGACCAGATCGAGCTGGCGATGAAGGTCGCCGGTTCGCACCCCGAGGTGGGTCGGGAGTACCGCGACCGGTTCGGCGCCGTGCTGTTGGACGAGTACCAGGACACCAACGTCGCACAAGCGCGCTTGATGGAAGCCTTGTTCGGCGATGGCCACCCGGTCACCGCCGTCGGTGACCCCGACCAGAACATCTACGCGTGGCGCGGGGCCTCGCTGTACAACCTGCTCGAGTTCCCGTCCGCGTTCCGGAGCGCCGACGGCGCCGAAGCGCCGCGGCTGCCCCTGTTCACCAACTTCCGCAGTGGGGCGCGCATCCTGCACGCCGCCGATGCCATCATCGCGCCGCTGCCGGCGGCGCAGCGGCCGGACCCCGACAAGCACCTGGTGCCGTTCGAACCCAACGGCGAAGGGCAGGTGACGGTCGCTGCGCACAGCGACGAACTCACCGAGGCGCGCTGGGTCGCCGACCAGATCTGTTCCTTGCGCGCGCAAGGATCTGCGTGGTCTGACGTCGCCGTGCTGTGCCGAACCTCGCGACTGTTCTTCCTGTTGCAACAGGCGTTCGCAGAGCGTGAGATCCCCGCCGAGATCGTGGGGCTCGCGGGACTGCTTCGTCTGCCCGAGGTGGTCGAGGTGCTGGCGTATGCACGCGCTGCCAACGACCCCACCGCCTCAGTCGCGCTGGCCCGGGTGCTCATGGGTCCGCGCTACCGCGTCGGGTTCAAGGATCTCGCGTTGGTCGCGGGCTGGGCGAAGGGCAAGAACTACGCCTGGCGCGAGGACGGCGGCGACGACGAGGACACGCCGTTCCTGTTCGCCGAGGCGCTCGAGCACCTCGACGTCGTCGAGCGGCTGTCGGACGAAGGCCGAGCGCGACTCGAGGAGTTCCGCGGTGAGCTGCTGACCCTGCGCACGCACGCGCGCCGGCCCGTCGCCGAGTTCCTGGGCGAGGTGATCAGGCGCATCGGCATCCTCGACGAACTGGACGCCGACGTCGATCGCGCCGTCGCGGCCCAGCGCGGTCGCAACCTCGCGGCGTTCCTGGATCAGGTGCACGGCTTCGAACCGGTCGAGGGTGAACTCACGTTGCGAGCCTTCCTCGACTACGTCGACGCCGTCGAGCAGCTCGACAAGCAGGAGTGGGAACCCGTCCAGCCCAGCGACGACGACGCCGTGAAGGTCATGACGATCCACCAGGCGAAAGGGTTGGAGTTCGACCACGTGTTCGTGCCCGGTGTCGCGAGCGGCCTGATGCCGTCCAAGCGCATCCAGCAGAACCCAGCCGAGCGCGGCTACTCGCTGGACTTCGAGCTGCGCGGCGACGCGGCGGTGCTCCCCACGTTCGATGGGACCCTGTCGCACTTCAAGCGCGACCTGCAGGCGCAGGAAGTGATCGAGGAACGGCGCACGATGTACGTCGCCCTCACGCGCGCGCGCCAGACCCTGTGGATCAGCGCGTCCACCTGGTACGGCGAGAACGTCAACGCGAAGGGACCGAGCGAGTTCTTCGCCGAGCTCGCCGCGTGGGGACAGGAGAGCGAGGAAGCCTCGGTGACCATGGACGCCGACCCGCCCGAAGACAACCCCATGCTCGGCTACCGCCAGTCGCTCGTCCGCGAGTGGCCGGGCCCAGCCCGGCCCGACGACACCGACGATCTGTTCGTCACCGGGTGGCGCACCGCCGCCGTGGACACAGCCGCGGCGGGCGAGGTCCAGGCGTCCCTGCTGGACGCCCTCGACGGCGACGACCGGGCGGCCTACGACCGCACGGCGGCCGAGCATCGCCAATTGGCCGCCCACCTGCGGGAACGCGAGACGATCGAAGGCGGCCCCAGCCCCGAGCCCATCCCGCAGAGTGTGGGCGCCAGCGCGCTCATCACGTACACGCAGTGCCCCAAGCGCTTCTATTGGTCCACCGTACGGCCGTTGCCGCGGTTCAGCGGCCCTGCGGCGCGCATCGGCACCGAGATCCACGCCTGGATCGAACGTCGCGCGCGCGGCCAGGGCCAATTGCTGGAGATCGACGACCGTCCCGACCTCACCGACGAGGAACTCGCGGGCGACCCCGGGCGAGTGGACCGGCTCCGCGAGGCGTTCATGGGCAGCCGGTTCGTGGACGCCTCACCGCTGTTCGCCGAGCGCGCGTTCCTGCTGAGGCTGGGCACATCGACCGTCGGCGGACGCATCGACGCGATCTTCGGCGACGTCGACGGTCCTTGGGAGGTCGTCGACTGGAAGACGGGCCGCCGACCGCCGACCGACGACCCCTCGGTGGGGCTGCAGCTCGACATCTACGGATTGGCCTGCGTGGAGATCTGGGGCAAGGCAGCCGCCGACGTCACCCTCACCTATCTGTACCTCGCCACCGGTGAGGAAGTCACCAAGCCCATGGACGACCCCACCGTGGTGCGTGAACG
>DATDJD010000012.1:0-3220 GCA_036520695.1 Actinomycetota bacterium | reverse complement strand
CCTGGCCGGTGGGTTGGTGTTCGCGTTGGACGTGTGCCTCAGCGACATCGCCCCCGGTCAGGTGCTGGAACTGCGATCGACCAACCCTGCACTCGTGCACGAGCTGCCCGCGTGGTGTCGGGGAACCCACAACGCGCTGGTCGCGAGCGAGCCCGACGGTGACGCGACCCGGTATCGGATCCGTCGTGGAAACGACGCGGCACTGATGTTCAAGGACGAGCCGGACGAAGGGATCGTGGCCCCGATCCGCACGGACGGTGAGGGGTTCGACACGCGCGACTGGCTCCTGGGCAAGGCGGGCATGATCCCCGAGCACGCCGACCCCACGACCGGCTTCTCGCCACGTGGGGCGCTGGTCGAAGAAGGCTCTCCTCGGTTCCCGTTCACGGTGACCGAGCGCGAGCAGGTATGGGCCCACAGCGTCGCGTCGCTGTACGAACAGGCGACCGAACAACAGTGGGACGCGTCTCGGGACATCGACTGGGCGGCGCTGCCGGATCTGCCGAGCCACCTCGACAAGGCGGTCGCCCAGATCATGACCCACCTCGCCGAGAACGAGTACGCCGCGCTCTACGTGCCCGCGAAGTTCATCCCGAAGATCCACCCTCGGTTCACCGAAGTGGTGATGTTCCTGTCGACGCAGGTCGCCGACGAAGCGCGCCACATCGAGGCGTTCACGAAGCGGGCCTTGGCGGGAGGCGGCCTGCGTTACTCCACCGCCCAGACCCAAGAGTCCCTGAAGTCCCTGCTGGAGCAGGAGGACTTCTCACAAGCGTCGTTCCTGCTGAGCGTGCTGGGTGAAGGAGCGTTCCTGGAGTACCTCGCGTTCATCGAACGGTACGCGCCGGACCCCGTCACGGCCGACATCGTGCGCCGAGCGCGGGTGGACGAAGCGCGTCACGTGGCGTTCGGTGTCGAACACGCCCGGCACTTCATCGAGACCGACCCGGAACGGGCGGAGGTGCTGCGCAGCGCGGTGGAACGCCGCGCCTCGTTCCTCGCCGAATCGTCGGCCACCAGCCCGCACATCGAGGAAGCGCTCGTGATCCTGGCGGCGGGCGGGGTCGATGCCGGGCGGCTCACCGACGGCGTGAAGGCGGTGCGTGAGCTGCACGAGACGATGCACCGGCGCCGGATGGGGCGTCTGCGGCAACTGGGATTCGACGCCACGGCTGCCGAGGAGATCTCGGAGCTGCACACCGCGAACTTCATGTGAGCGGAGGCGCCGGGTAGGGTTGACCATGCGCATCGCCTTCGTTTCGACCTATCCACCACGGCGTTGTGGCATCGCCACGTTCAGCGCCGACCTCATGGCCTCGGTCTTGGCCTCCGACGAGGAGACCGTCGTGGAGGTTGCCGCGATCGACGAGCGCAACTCCGTGCGGGCCTACGGGCCGGAGGTGCGCTGGCGCATCCGCCAGGGCACCTCCGATGGCTACGTCGCGGCGGCACGATCGATCGGCGGCTCCGATGTCGACGTCGTCTGCGTCCAGCACGAGTTCGGTCTGTACGGGCTGTGGAAGGACGAAGCCTGGGAGCAGGACCGCTGGATCGAAGGCACCTACATCGACCACCTCACCCCGTTCCTCGAAGAGGTCGGCAAGCCCGTCGTCGTCACGATGCACACCGTGCTCCCCGAACCCACTCCCGCCGTGCGCCGAACCGTGCAGCAGATCGCAGCCACCAGCGACGGGCTCATCGTCATGGCCGAGACCGCCGTGAGGATCCTGCGCGAGGTCTACGACGTCAGCTCCCCGGTCACGGTGATCCAACACGGCATGCCCCATATCGAACCGACCGGCCGCAGAGAGCTGAAAGAGAAGCTCGGGCTCGTCGACCGTCCGATCATCTCCACCTTCGGCCTCGTCGGACCGGGCAAGGGCTTGGAGTACGTGATCGACTCGATGCCCGCGGTGGTGGCGAAGCACCCCGACGCGCTCTACCTCATCGCAGGACGAACGCACCCCGAGCTGCTGCGCCACCACGGTGAGGAGTACCGCAACAAGCTGATCGACGAGGTCGAAGCGCTGGGGATGGCCGACAACGTGGCCTTCGTGAACCAGTACCTCGAGCAGGAGGACGTGATCGAGTTCCTGCTGGCGAGCGACATCTACGTCACGCCCTACCTCGACCCGAACCAGATCACGAGCGGCACGTTGAGCTATGCCCTGGGTGCCGGGAAGGCGGTCGTGTCGACCCCGTACCTGCACGCGGTCGAAGCGCTCGCCGACGATCGCGGCATGCTCGTCGACTTCCGCTCCCCCGACGAACTCGCGACCGCGTTCAACGCGATCCTCGATGACGCCGCGCTGAAGACGCGGCTGGAAACCAATGCCTACGAGTACGCGAACGAATTCACGTGGCCGAAGACCGGGGCACGGTTCCTGGAGGTGATGCGCGAGGTCGCACAGACGGCACCTGCCCGAGAACCCACCAAAGCGCTGCCCGGCGAATTCGTCGCCGTGCCGATCGCGGCCCGACTCACGCAGAACCCGCTCCTGACGCCTGCCGACGTGGCGCCATCGCATCCGGCCATGGAGGTCATCTCCACGATCAACCCCGCGGCGGCGAAGGTCGGCGACGAGACCGTGCTCCTGGTACGCGTCGCCGAGCGCCCGCGATTGGATGGTCCGATCCCCGACGGCGCACAACTCGCCGACCTCTCGGGCGACGACCCGACGCTCTCGCCGCTCCCGGCCGGGTACAGGCACGACCAACTCGTGGGATTGCCGATCCTGGATCTCGACGTCGACCCCCCGCAGGTGCGGCCCGCGTACGTCCCCAAGGACACGCCGGGCGTCGACCTGAGTGACCCCAGAACGCTGCGCTACCGCGACCCCACCGACGGCCACCACGGCGACGATCGCTACACCGACTACCTCACCCACATCTCGCATCTGCGCGTCGCTCGCAGCACCGACGGCGTCACCTTCGAGGTCGATCCGCTGCCGGCGATCTCGCCCGCGTCGCGGATGGAGGAGTACGGCGTCGAAGACGCCCGCATCACCCAGATCGACGGCGTGTTCCACATCACGTACGTGTCGGTGAGCCGCCTCGGCATCACCACCAGCCGGCTCACCACGACGGACTTCCACACCTTCGAGCGACACGGCGTGATGCTCTACCCCGACCAGAAGGACGCGGTGCTGTTCCCCGAGCGGGTCGGCGGTCACTACTTGACGTTCCACCGGCCGATGCCGGCGTCGTTCTCGCGGGTCCT
>DATDJD010000011.1:0-7934 GCA_036520695.1 Actinomycetota bacterium | reverse complement strand
CGGCCGACCAGGCTAGCGCACGGTCGGAAGCGTCAGCGCAGGAGCCGCGAGAGGCGGCGGTCGGCGAGGATCTTGCCGTTGGTCTGACAGGTCGGGCAGTAGACGACCTCGTGTGACTCGTAGCTCACGCGGCGAAGATCCGCGCCGCACACCGGACATGGCTCCCCCGAACGGCCGTGCACGGTGAAGTGCTCGCCGAGCTTGGTCGGGAGGCCTCCCGAGCGCTTCCGCTCATCCGTCAGGGCATCGGCGAGTACCCCGTGGATGGCCTCGACCAGTCGTCGGCGAGCGTCGGCATCGAGCTTGCCGAGTGCGGCGTACGGCGACAGCTGCGCGCGGTGCAGGATGTCGTCGGCGTACCCGCGACCGATGCCCGCCACCGTGCGCTGGTCACGCAGGATCGTGTGGACGTGGCGCGTGTCCTCGCTCGTCAGGAAGAAGGCCTCTGCCGCAGGGCCATCGGCTTCCGGACCCAGGCGTTCGAGCGGGCCATCGTCGCCTGCAGCGAGGACCCACCAACCGGCCTTGCGTTCCCTGCCCCACTCCTTCACCAACACCGAGGGCCGATCCTCGACCCGGATCCGGACCACCGCGCCACGAGGCTTCGTGCGCTTCGGCGGTGCTTCCACATCGACGCGGCCCCCTTGCGACAGATGGACCAACACGCGGAGGCCGCCGTCGAGTTCGAACACCAGGTACTTGCCTCGCCTGGACACCCGGTCGATCCGGCGGCCGACGGCCTCGGCGGGGCGCGGGGCGAACGTCTTCAGCGAGGAGAACTGCAGCGGGTCGAGGGCCTCGAGCACGCCACCCGCGGCGACTTCATCGAGCCGCTCGGCGAGCGCCTGCATCTGCGGCATCTCCGGCACCGGTCGATCACCCCGCGAGGTCGGCGGCCGCGTTCCGCACGATGTCGATGCATTCGTCGATGCGATCGCCGTGCGTGCGATGCGACACGATGCACGCGCGCAGCAGGTAGCGCCCGTCGATCCGGGTGCTCGACAGGAAGACCCGCTTCGAGGCGTTGATGCGATCCAGGAACGCCTTCTGCCGTTCGTCATCACGGTCGGCGGTCACGGCCGAACCTGCCAGGCGGAACGGCACCACGGTCAGCTGAGGCTCCCAACAGAGTTCCACGTTCGGATCGTCGCGCAACGCTTCGGCGAGGCGACCGGTGAGGTCCAGCTTCTCGTCCAGGGCTTCGCGGAAGGCACCGACGCCGTGCAGACGCAGCGGCATCCAGACACGCATGCCGCGGAACTCGCGCGAGAGTTCCAACGAATACTCCGAGTAGTTGGGCAATTCGCCCGAAGGAGGCAGGTCCTGCAGGTAGGCGGCACCCTCGTAGTGCGCTTCGCGCAATGCCTCCCCGTCGCGTGCCACGAGCGCGCCCGTGCCGTAGGGCAGGAAGAGGCCTTTGTGTGGGTCGAGCGTCACCGAGTCCGCCCGCTCGATGCCCGAGAGCCAGGCCCGGCCACGATCGGTGAGCCGGAAGAAACCGCCGTACGCAGCGTCGACGTGCATCCACAGACCTTCGGCAGCGGCGACATCGGCGATGTCGTCGAGCGGGTCGATCGCGCCGGTGTTCGTCGTACCCGCCGAGGGCGCCACCAGGAACGGCCGGAACCCATCGCGGCGATCCTGGGCCACCATCGTGCGCAGCGCATCGACGTCCATGCGGAGCTCATCGTCGGTGGGCACCAGGCGGAGGTTCCGGCGTGAGAACCCCGCGATCGTCGCCGCCTTCGTGACGCTCGCGTGGGCCTGTTCACTGACGTAGTAGACGCCGTCGGTGAAGTCCTCACCGAGCCGGTGGTGGCGGGCAGTCACCATGGCGGACAGGTTCGCGAGCGAACCACCGGTGGTGAGGATGCCTTGCGACCCGGCCGGGAAGTCGAACTCGTCGCACAACCACCGCGTGACGTTCTCCTCGATCGCGACCGCCGCCGGTCCCTGCAGCCACATGCCCACGAACCGGTTGTAGCCGCGCGCCAGGAACTCCCCCAGCGCCGACGTGAACAGTCCCCCGCCGGGCACGTAGGCGAGGTAACCGGGACCCGCATACTCACGCGCCTTCGACATCGCGGCCAGGAACTCGTCCATCAGTTCATCGAAATCACCACCCTCTTCCGGAGGGGGCGACAGGAGCTCGCGGGCCAGTTCCATGGACCCCTCGAGGTTGTCCGCGGGGGCGTCGTCCAACCCGTGGATGAAGGTGATCATCTCCTCCAGGGCGGCCGTGCCCATGGCGCGCATGTCCTCAGCGGACGGGTCCAAGGGGAGCATGCGGACCATCGTACCCGCGTGTGCGGAACGCCTAGTGCGAGACGGCGGCGGCGGCGATCTCGGACACCAGCGTCCGATCGCGGAACCGCGAGATCGCGAACGGCGCGATCAGGTCAGGGACTCGGCCGGTGTGGATCAGGTCGGCCATCGTCACCCCACAGATCGGGGTGGCTTTGAACCCGTAGGTCCCCCACCCACCGTCCATCAGGAACCCTTCGACTTCGGTCTCGCCCATGATCGGTGAGTAGTCCGGTGTGACATCGCACAGACCTCCCCACGCGCGCATCACCTTGACGCGGCCGAGGATAGGCAGCAGTTCCAGGACATGGTTGGCCGTCTGTTCCAGGAAGTCGAGCGTCGAGACCTGCGAGTAACTCGAGTACGGCTCGATCTCCGAGCCGATCAGCACCTCGCCACGGTCGGTCTGGGAGATGTAGACGTGCAGGGTCGCCGAGACCAAGATCACGTCCAGGAACGGCTTCAGCGGCTCGGTGACGAAGGCCTGCAGTGGGTGTGTCGTGATCGGCGCCTGTACGCCGGCCATCCGCGTGATCTCGCTGGTCCACCCGGCGACAGCCGACACCACGATCGGCGCTGAGATGTCACCACGGTTCGTTCGGACGCCCGTGACCTTGCCGCCGTCGACGTTGATGCCGGTGACCTCGGTGTTCTGGTGCAGCTGCACCCCGAGGCGATCGGCCTGGCGGCCGTATGCCCACACCACCGCGTCGTGACGCAGTACGCCGCCGGGCGGGTGGTAGAGCGCCGCCATGATCGGGAACGCCGGGCGCTGCGATAGATCGAGTTCGGGGCAGAGCTTGCCGATCTCGGGCGGACCGATCACCCGGGAATCGACGCCGAGCGTACGGTTCACTTCGGCGCGTTCGTGCGCGACGTTGACCGCTCGTTCGGCGTGGGCGAGCGTCAGGTGTCCCTGCTGGGACAACATCAGGTTGTAGTCGAGTTCTTGCGCGAGCTGTTCGTACAACCGGAGCGCTTCCTTGTAGAAGGCCACGCCCTCGGGCGTGCGGTAGTTCGCGCGGATGATCGTGGTGTTGCGACCGCTACCGCCGGCGCCGATGTAGTCCTTCTCCAGCACCGCGACCTTGGTGATGCCGCGTTTCGCGAGTTCGTAGGCGATCGCCAACCCGTGCGCGCCACCCCCGATGATGATGACGTCGTAGGTCTTGGCCAGGTCGTGTTGGCGCCACATGCGCCAGGGCTTGAAGTAGCGCACGGGGTGCATCTAGGCCCACCCCTCCGCTCGCAGTGCCTGCCACCCGACGGGGCGGCCATCCAGGCCCGAGACGGCCCCCGCGAGGGCCTCCCACACGTATCGCGCGAGCTCGGTGGCGACGTAAACCTCCAGCACATCGACCGACAGATCGCGCCGCACCATGACGGCGCGGACGTCGACGATCGGTGCACCGGTGGCATCGCCGGGTGCCAGGGTCGCCAGGTCCCAGCCGCTCGTACGGGCGAGCAGCTCGGGTAGCCGCGGTCCGCACAGCGCATAGCTCGCGAACAGGTGCGTCGCGTCGGTGACCATGGTCCCGGCGCCCGCTGCCGCTTCGAGGGCGGGCAGAGCCTGCGCTTCACCGCCCGGAGGCGTCAGCACCATGGCCCACCCGGGCGCGAGACGCGCCACCGTGTCGTCGGCCACCGTGGCGAGCGCACCGTCGACCTGGCCACGAACATCGATCTTGCCGCGAGGCGTGATGTCTGCGATGGCGAGCCCGTCGCGGATCGCCGACCGTTCGGCGTCCTCGTCCCCGTAGGAACCGGGCAACTCCCACCCGGCCTCGGACACCATGGTGGCTCCGAGCCCCTGGTGGATCTGAGCCACCGGTGTGCGACGGACCGCGGTCGTCACGATCGGAGCTTCGCCCCCTCCGGGTCGTAGAAGGGCTGCAGGGCCACGCTGCCTTGCGTCGTGGACTCGCCGAACCAGATGTCGAACGCGGTTCCCTCAACCGCCCACCCCGCGGGCACCCACGCGAGCCCCACGATGCAACCCGCCGCCGCGCTTCGTCGAGCTGATGTGACGCGGCCCACCCAGGTGCCCTCGTGCACGATCGATGCTCCTTCGGGAGGGAGCCAGGCACCCGATGCGGTGAACCCGACCAACCGCTCCTTCGGACCGGTCTGGGCGAGATCGGCCAAGGAGCGCTTGCCCAGGAAGTCGTCCTTGTCGGCTTTGACCATCCACCCCAAGCCAACCTCGAACGGGTCGGACTCGGCATCGGTGTCCTGGCCCACCAGGATGTGCTGCTTCTCCAAGCGAAGGATCCGTTGGGCCTCCAATCCGAACGGACGGATGCCGTGGTCGGAGCCGGCCTCCATGAGGGTCTGCCACACGTGTTCGCCGTACATAGACGGGAAGTGGATCTCATACCCCAGTTCGCCCACGAACCCGATCCTCAACACCAACGCCGGCACGCCTGCGACATCCATGTGCACCGCACCGAGATACGGCAGGGCATCCGCGGACACATCGGCATCGGTCACCTCCGCCATCACTTCGCGTGACCCAGGGCCGGCGAGGTTGACAGCTCCGAACGCCCCGGTGACGTTCAACAGACGTACGTCGAGGTTCCAGTCGGCCTGCCACCAGGTCATCCAGCGTTCCAGCGCCCCGGTGTTGCCGCTGGTCACCGTCACGAAGAACTCGTCGTCGGCGACGCGCACCACGGCACCGTCGTCCACGATCACGCCTTCATCGTTGAGCATGACGCCGTAGCGGACGCGTCCGATCGGCTGCTCGGCGAACCGGTTGGGGTAGAGCCGCTCCAACAGCTCCACCGCGCCCGGTCCTTGGACCCGGAACTTGCCGAGCGTCGAGACGTCGATGAGCCCGACCTTCGTGCGGACGGCCTCGACCTCGGCTTCGGGACCGGCGAAGTGGTGAGGACGCCGCCAGTCCCCGGCCCACATGATCTCGGCACCCGCGCCGGTATGCAGATCGTGCATCGTCGTTTCCTTGCGGGGAGTGCGACGTGCACCCGCGAGCGTGCCGAGTTCCACCGGCGTCCACGGCGGTCGAGAGGTCGTCCGCTTGGTCTCGGCGAACGTCGACCCGGTGGCGCGCGCACACAGACGTTGCGAAGGCACCATGCACGCCTTGCCCTGGCACGGCCCCATCGTGATCGTGGTGTAACGCTTGAGGAGTTCCATCGACGAGAAGCCTTCTGTGACCGCCTTCTTGAGCTCCTTGTCGGTGACATCCATGCACAGGCAGGCGAACTGCTTGCCGGCACCCGATCCCACCTCCGGCGGCAGGATGACCGGATCGCCAGCGATAGCCGCCTCCGCTCGGAGCGCGTCGATGCGGGCAACGGCATCCTTCGGCGAGGCGCCCAGGCGGGCGGCGGCGTCCAAGCCAGCGAGGCGTCCTTGCGCCACCGCAGCCTCGGTGGTGGTCGTGCCCGCCACCGCGCCCACCGCGTGCACGTTCTCGGGTAGCTGCACGGGCAGGAACGCCTGCGCACGTTCGTCGAACGCCACGTCGGCGCCCGACATCGAGAGCAGATTGGTGGAAGGAGCGGAGAACCCCGCCAGCACCACCAGGTCGCACGCGACGTCGGTGCCGGCTTCAGCCCCGGGCGCGCCGACCGTGACGCCGGTGACGTGACGACGACCGGACGCCGAAAGGATCGTGGTGCCGCTCGCGACCCGGTACCCCTCTCCCGCCGGGGCATCGGCGCGCAGGTCGGCAACCGACACCGTCGCGCCCGCCTCGACCAGCGTGCGCGCCGTTCGATGGCCCGCGTCGCTGGCGGTGAGCACCACGGCTTGCTGACCCGGGAGCACGCCGAACCGGTGGATGAGGATCTCCACGGCGGACGAGAGCATGACGCCGGGCAGGTCGTTGTTCGGGAAGACCGCGGGTTGTTCGATCCCACCCGTGGCGACCACGATGTGTCGAGCGCGGATCCGGTACAGCGCGGCGGCGTTGGCGGCCGCGATCACTGGACCCTCGAAGACCCCGAACGCCGCGGTGCCGGTGAGCAGACGGGCCCCGGCCGCCTCGGCGGCATCGCGAAGGTCGCCGGCCGGGTCGGTGCCGGCCTCGCGCAGCAACGCACCGCCCGGTTCCTCGGCCTGCTCCAACACCACGACGTCTAGGCCCGCCGTCGCAGCCTCGGCGGCAGCGGCCAGACCGGCGGCGCCCGCGCCGATCACGACGACGTCGGGATGCAGGGTGATGCGTTCCCGCGGCTCGTGGTCTTCCGCACGTGGCACCTTGCCCAGCCCCGCCTTGGACCGGATGAACGGCTCCACCGTGGGCCAGGCCCACTTCGGGTGCTGGAAGATCTTGTAGTAGAAGCCCGGCGGCATCATGAACGAGACCTGGTTCAGCCACCCGTGGATGTCTCGGTTCGCCGAGGGCCACGCGTTCTGGCGTTCGACCTTCATCCCGTCGCGAACGGGTTCGGTGCACGCCCGGATGTTGGGGATGCCGTCCACCTGCATCAGGCAGTTGGGGCACGAACCCGTCATGCAGAACAGACCGCGGGGCCGGTGGTACTTGAATGATCGACCGGTGATACCCACGTCGGCTGCTGCCACGGCCGATCCGATGGTGTCCCCTTCGAACGCGCTGATGCGCTTGCCATCCAACGTGAACCGGATCGGCCGGTCGCGGCGGATCGATTCCCCGTCGCGAGGAGGGATCCGCGCACTCATGCCGGCGCTCCCTCGGCATCGTCCGCAGGGCGGTCAGCCGACAGGTAGGTCGCCCGGATCTCATTCGTGAAGGTGTGCCGTTCGGCCAGGAACCACACGCGACAACCGTCGCGATGCAACCACCACTCCGTCTGCCAGCCGTTCACGTTCTCGCGGTAGTACAGGTAGTCGGTGAACTCGCGTTCGCTCGACGTGTCACCAGCTCGGGTGGTGGTTTCGCCACCGTAGGAGAACTCCAGCGCCTCGCGAAGGCCGCAGTTGGGACAGTGGATCAAGAAGGTCACCGGGTCATCGCCTCCACCGGCTCGGGTCGCCGGTATGACGCCGACACGTTACTTCCAACACCTGTCCGGGACACCCCCTCGAAGGGTCGGGCTCGCAGGATTCGCTCCACGCCATGTGTGCAGTGTGCACACATGGGCCTTCCACGTCCGAAGCCTCATCCTGCCTTCGAGAACCACAGCAGGCACGTGCACGAGGAGCGGAGGCGCTCTGCCACGCGTGCGTAGCGTCGCGTTCCCATCGCGTCACGTTCCGGCCCGAAGACGAGGAGACCCGGGTGGCGTTCGACCGCCAGCTCCAGAAGAGCGGTGACCGGGCGGGGGCTGCGTACCCGGAGCCGCTCGACCTCGACGCCGAGGGATGCCGCCAGTTCTGCTGAGCGTCGCGACGATGCTGAGACATCGGGGGTGAATTCCTCCAGCGCGTCGTAGCCCATCAGGAGCGAAAGGGAGAGGGGTTCCAGGCGCGTGACATTGACCACGATCAACGGTTGACCGCTCTCCACGGCTGAATCGACAGCGAAGACCGCGGCCGCCTCATCGAACGGGACGCCCATGGTGGCGAGCAATATGGGGCGTCCCGTCGCATCGTTCGGAACCATGGAGGCAGCGCGGCGTTCGCCGGTGCCCAGACGCATCGGCTACTCCGGACGGAGCTGCCAGGTGGGGATCGCTCGTGTC
>DATDJD010000010.1:0-6364 GCA_036520695.1 Actinomycetota bacterium | reverse complement strand
GAGAAGCCGGTGGGCATGAACCGCAGCGAGGCCGAGCCGGTGTTCGCGTTCGCCGCCGAACGCGGGCTCCATCTGCTGGCGGCCCCCTTCGTACAACTGTCCCCCACCCTTCGGGAACTGTGGACCACGATCGCCGACGGCCAGATCGGTGCCGTGCATAGCGCTCGGGGTCTCTACGGCAACCCGGGCTCTACGTGGTCGGCGTGGTTCCACGAGGCAGGCGTCGGTCCACTCGCCGAGGCCGGGGTCTACAACCTCAAGAGCCTCACCGCGATCTTGGGTCCGATCACGGAAGTCTTCGCAGCCGAGGCCGTCGCCTTCGCGGTCCGCGAAGCCGAGGGCAGGCGTATCGAACATCCGGACCCGGATGTGTCCCACGTGATCGCGCGCCATGAAAGCGGTGCACTGTCGACCGTCACGTCGAGCATGGCGATGCAGCGGTACCGACGGCCCGGGTTGGAGCTCTACGGGACCGAAGGCACCGCCAACCTGCTGGGCGACGACTGGGACCCCCAAGGTCTGGAGATCTGGCGGAACAGCGACGGTGCCTGGACATGCACGGACCCGATCGATTCCACGTGGTTGTGGGCCGACGGCCTTCGCGAACTGGTTGCCGCGGTCACCGAGGAGCGGTCACCGCTCGCCGACCCGGCGCAGGACCTCCATCTGCTCGATGTGATCGAAGCGGCACGAACGTCGGCGCGCGAAGGCAAGTCGGTCCCGGTGACGTCGGCCTTCGAGCCCTTGGATCTTCGGGTCGAGCTCGGCGCCGAGCGTCACCACTTGCACGACCACACCCGTCCCGCGGACGATCAATGACACAGGACCAGACGACAGAGGAGGAGCCCACCAGATGTTGGTCTACCTAGAGTTCATCAGCCGCAGGCCCGGGATCGGGTTGCACGAGTTCCACGCGGTCGTGGGAGGCGGCCAGAGCGGCTGGGCGGGCGACTACGGCGACGACGTCACCGTGCTCAACGTCGGTCGGTCCTGGCGCATCGGCCCCGAGCCTGAGTACCTGTGTGTGTGGTACACGCCCACCGCGGGGATCGAACGGCTCGACGAGTGGGAGCGTGTGTTCCGCTCCGGCGACGCCGATGCGTACGAGGAACCGTTCCGGTTGGCGGCTCGGATCGACGCCGCCGGATGCTACGAGCCGCTGCTGGAGCCGGTCGTGGGCACGAAGGGCAAGTACTACGCGGAGTGGTTCGACCATCGCCCCGGCGTAGGCCGGGACGAGGTTCGCGCCTACTACGAGGAACGCCGCTCTCGCCACCCCGATCTCGACCTCAACCTGGTGATCGACCGTATCGGGCTGCTGGGGCCTGACCCGCGTGGACTCGCGGTGTGGGGTATCGAGTCCTGGGGGGCCGCCGATGCCGTGGCCAGGGAGACGACGGCCGAGGGCACACCGATCGTGCCGGTCGCCGCGACCTTCTACGCGGACTTCGGGCAGGAACAGTTGTGAGGAACGGTCGATGACGATCGCCCTGGGCATCGACAGCCTCTGTTGGCACATGCCGCTCGAGTCCGGGCGCATCACCTTCGAGGCCATGCTCGAGGACTGTGCGTCGCTGGGCGCGCCGGTCGTCGCGCTCAACCTGCATCACACGCGCGCCCGTTCGGTCGCCGACCACGGCACACTCGCGCAGGTCGCCGCCGATCTCGGGATCCGGCTGCTCGCCCAGGGCGATTTCGTCGGCTCCCCACGCCTGGGCGATGACCCGTCGGTGGGCGTCGAGCGAATCGAGGGATGGCTCGAGCGCGCGGTCGCCGTCGGAAGCCCCACCCTTCGGCTCGCGTCCGGCTTCTACCGAGCGGAACTCGCCGGGGAGCCCGACAAGATCGAGGCCGAGCGCGAGTACGTCACGCAGGTGCTCCTGCGCGCGACCCCGATCGCCGCCGCGGCCGGCGTGCGACTCGTGATGGAGAACCACTCGGACTTCCTCGTGTCGGAGTACGAGGTGATCGTGCGCGAGGTCGGCCCCGAACACGTGGGGATCTGGCTCGATCTGATCAATCCGATCATGACGTTCGACGACCCGTTCCGGGCGATCTCGACGTTGGCACCGCTCGCGGTGAACGGTCACATCCGCGACTACGAGCTGGTCTCGATCCAGCAGCCTGACCACTACCACCGCCGTGGGTTCGAGGTCCGCTACCGCTATCCGGGTGAAGGCGTCGCTCCCTTGGCCGCGTTGATCGGCGCGCTCTCGACCGCGGTCGGCGATCGACCCTACGACCTCCTGATCGAAGGTCTCGACAGCACGCCGGACGAACTCGACCAACACGAACGGCTCACGTCGGCGATGGCGATCGTCACCGGCTTGCTGGAGAGGGAGGCGGCATGAAGGCCGTGGTGTTCACGGGCGCCGGTGGCAACGAGGTCGTGCAGGTGCAGGAACGCCCCGATCCGCTGCTCGGCCCCTCCGACGTGCTCGTGGGTGTCGAGTTCGCGGGGATGAATCCCGCCGACGTCGAACAACGCGAGGGTCGCTACCCCGCGCCACCCGGCTCGGTGCCCGACGTCCCTGGCCTCGAAGTCTCGGGCTCGGTGGTGGCGATCGGCACCGACGTCACGAGGTGGAAGGTCGACGACCGGGTGTTCGGTTTGGTGGGGGGCGGCGGACTCGCCGATCGCGTCGCGGTCCACGAGGGCTGCGTCGCCGCCGTGCCTGATGCCCTCGACCCGGAGCACGCGGCCGCGGTCCCTGAAGCATTCATCACGGCACACGACGCCCTGCGACAAGGCGGCCTCGCCGCAGGCGACACGGTCCTGGTCCGTGGCGCGACGGGCGCCGTGGGGTCGGCTGCGGTTCAGATCGCACGAGGCATGGGGGCGACGGCGTACGTACCGGTCCGCACGGAGGACGCGGAAGCGACGATGCGTGATCTCGGCGCGATCCCCTTGCCGAGCGACGGAACCCGAGACGCCCTCATGGAGCAGACCGACGGCCGCGGCGTCGACGTCGTGATCGAGCTGGTCGGCGGCGACGACGTCGTCGAGGACGTCGAGATGCTGGCCCTGCGGGGTCGCATCATCGTGGTGAGCGTGGCGGCGGGCGCGACGATCGAGATGAACCTACTTCGGCTGATGGTTCGGCGCGCCACGGTCCGAGGCACGGTCCTGCGATCACGCCCACTCGAAGAGAAGACGGTGGTCGTCGATGCCTTCGCAGATCAGGTCGTGCCGATGCTCGCGGACGGTCGGGTCCATCCCACGATCGACAGCGTGATCCCGGCGACGGAGGTCGACCGCGCCTTCGACCGGCTCACCGAGCGCGGCAAGCGAGGGAAGGTCCTGCTGCGGTTCGACTGATCGTCACCACAGCCCGCCGAGCGCCACCGTGAGTGCCTCCCCGTTGACCGCGGCTGCGTCCTCCGTCGTGAGCCAGGCGATGACACGCGCAACCTCTTCGGGCTGCAGGACCGCGCCCCGCGGATACTCGGCATCGTGTTCGGTCCACATCTCCTCCAAGGAGATGCCGCGCTCATCGGCTTCGCCCTGCACGTACACGTCGGCCATCGCGGTCTTGACCCATCCGGGTAACACGGCGTTGCACGTGCCTCCGAACGTCCCCACGTCCAGCGCGATCGAGCGCATCAGACCGAGCACACCGTGCTTGGAGGCGCAGTAGGGCGACATCGACGGCGCGCCGATCTCCCCCGCCGTGGAACTGACGATCACGATCCGCCCCCACCCCGCGTCGCGCATCTGCGCGGCGCACACGCGCGAGAGCAGGAACGGGGCGTCGAGGTTGATCGCCATCGTCGTGCGCCAATCCTCGAGCGACTGGTCCCAGATCGGACGGTCGGCGTCGGCGCCCCGTCCGGCGCTGTTCACCAGGATCGAGATCGGCCCGAGCCGCTCGACCGTGTGTGCGACCACGGCGTCGCACGCAGCAGGATCGTCCAGGGACGCCGCCATCGTTTCGACACCGATCTCGTCGGCGAGCGCTTGCAGCCGATCGGGCTCACGCCCGGTCGCCATGACACGCACCCCTCGCTCGGCCAACAGTCGTGCGGTCGCCCGGCCGATGCCCGAACTCGCGCCCGTCACCAGTGCGACCCGCCCTTCCACCTCATCCATGCGCAACCTCCTCCTGTCCATGCACGATCGAGACGAGTTCGGCGACGACGGCTGCCGGGTCGTCGGCGCCCCAGACGTTCCGCCCGAACGCCACACCGGCCGCCCCAACAGCGACCGCCGTCCTCACGGCGCCGAAGAGCGCACCCGGGTCGGCGGACAGATCGCCTCCGGCGAGTACCACCGGTATGCCGAAGGCGACCGCATCACGCACGGCCTCCGGTGGCGTCGGCATCGAGGTCTTCACGAGGTGAGCACCCAACTCCGCGCCGGTGCGCGTCGCAGCCACGATCGCGACCGGCGCGTACGGGTCGGGAAACCGAGCGCTTTCGACCGGCATGATCTCGCACACGTACGGGATGCCGGCGCGATCCGCGGCCGCCGCGACCCGTCCGGCCGTGCGGAGCGCCTCGAGTTCGAAGTCTGCCCCCAGCTGGATGAAGGTCAACACTGCGCCGGCGCCGATGCGTTGCGCATCCTCGACGGTCCACGCCGCGACGTACTCGGTGAGCGGGTAGGACCCGCCGACCGTCACCGTCGTGAGATCGAGCTTGAGGATCGGGGCCGCGACACCGAACGAAGGCCGGAGGTCACGGATCGTGCCATAGGAAGCGATGACGGCATCGGCTCCCGCCGACGACACCGTCTCGATCAGTGCTGCTCGGTCCTCCAACCCCGCGCAGGGCCAGGAATACAACGGGTGGTCCACGGCCACGATGACGACGCGACCGTCGGCAGCACGGACGTCGTTCATCGGTTTCCTCCGTCGGGCACGAACACGGTCTTCAACTCGCGGAACGCAGCCCTGCCCAGCAAGGCGTCCTCGAGGTCGTCGAACGAACACCGTGCCGTGACGAGTTCCTCGAGCAGGAGCGACCCCGAGGCGATGATCTCGGCTGCCTCGGCGTAGCGTTCGCGGCGTTGGTTCGGCGGTGTGCCGATCCATTCGCTCCCCACCAGCGCGATCTCTCGGTAGTGGATCGCATTCACGTCCACCGGCACCACGGGATGGTCGCCGAACCCAGCGAAGAGCACGACCCGTCCTCCGTTCCCACATGCCTCGATCGCCGGGGCGACCAGGGCGGGATCGCCGGCGCAGACGATCACCGCGCGCGGCGCCCCGTCGGCGCCGGCCCCTACGCGTTCGGGCCACCCGTCCGGCTCGATCGCATCGGCCGCTCCGAAACGTACGGCGAGATCGCGACGTTCGGCCTGAGGCTCCACCGCGGTCACCGTGACCCCTGCTCGGGCGGCCACGGCGATCATCTGCAGCCCCATCGATCCCGCCGCAACGACGACGACGTGGTCGCCAGCTCGCACCTGCGCCTGGTCGGCGACCGCGTGGAGGCAATCGGCGAGTGGTTCGAGGAACACGGCTCGTTCGATCGGCACGTCGTCGGGCACCGAGGTCGGCCCGCATGACCATGGCCCTGGCTCGGCACCGATCGTGACGAACCCTGCGTATCCGCCGTAGGTGTCGCCGTACACGCGCTCGCCGACCGACCATCCGCGGACTCCGTCACCGATCGCGCTGATGCGACCGACCCATTCGTGGCCCGGGTTGAACGGATACGTCCCGTCGTTGACGCCGACCCGATACTTGCGCGCATCGGTCGCGCAGACCCCGTTCGCCTCGACGCGAACCACGAGCTCACCGGGCGCGGCGACGGGTATCGGGAGCTGTTCGACACGGAGATCTTCGATGTCGTGCAGGCGGCATGACCGCATAGTGCCCACAGGGTCGGTCACGTCGGCACATCCGTCGCCAGCGCTCGCACGGTGGACTCGAGCGCTCCGTACATCCCGCGGTAGGCCGGGAGGAGGCGCGCATAGAGGGCGTGTCGTGCCGGATCGGGTTCGACACGCCTGGTCGCGAGCTCCGGTACCGGCGCACCCAGGGCGCGGAACGCCGATCGCGCCGCGCCGTTCGCATCGGTGAGATCGGCGACCAGCATCGGTTCGCCCACCGCGTCGACGGTCGCGTGGAGCCATGCAGCATCGTGCACACCGCCCCCCCCGACGCGCCACGGACGGGCGTCCGGCAGCGGCGGGTCCAGCCGGTCTGCGAGGTCCGCCGCCGAGAGCGCGACGGCATCGATCGTCGCTCGGTACATCTGCGCCGACGTCGTGGCGGTCGTGAGACCGACGAACGCGCCGCGCGCGCCGGGATCCCACACGGGTGCGCGTTCCCCGTCGAGGTAGGGCAGCGCTAAGAGGCCGCCTGCGCCAGGCGGGAGGGTCGCCGCTTCCTCGGCGATCGCGGTACGGCGTTCATCG
>DATDJD010000009.1:0-2995 GCA_036520695.1 Actinomycetota bacterium | reverse complement strand
TGCCGCCCGCCACCGTCGCCTACCCCCCCGCGGGCGCGCTGGCGCCGGTCTTGGCCCGGTGGTCGGCGATCCAGGCGGAACCGAACTGATCGCGTCCGAGCAGCAGGTCGCTCGCGAGGAGCGCCGAGCGCACGGGGTGGTGCAACGGGTTCGTGATGGCGGTGTTCATGCCGCCGAGCGCCGCCATCGTGAGGAATGCGGCGTCGATCCCTTGGCGGTCCGGCATACCGAACGAGATGTTCGAGGCGCCGCAGCTGACGTTGACGCCGAGTTCCTCACGGATCAGCCGAACCGTTTCGAACATGGCGGTCGCGGCATCGCCCGCGGCGCCGATCGGCATCGTGAGCGGATCGATGATGACGTCCTCGCGAGCGATCCCGTGATCGGCGGCGGCCTCCACGATCTTGCGAGCGGCGGCGAGGCGTTCCGCCGGATCCATCGAGATGCCCTCCTCGTCGTTCGCCATGCCGATGACGGCAGCGCCGAACTTCTTCACCAGCGGCAGCAGTCGTTCCATCGAGTGGGCTTCGGCCGTGACGGAGTTGATCAGCACCTTGCCCTGCGCGAGCGGCACCGCTGCCTCGAGCGCCTCCGGTGTGGACGAGTCGATGCAGAGCGGGACATCGACGACCTCGTGCACAGCCTTCACGACCTGGGACAGCATGACCGGCTCATCGAACCCGGGGATGCCGGCGTTGAGGTCGAGGATCGCCGCTCCCGCGTGCACCTGGGCGAGCGCGTCGGCCTGCACGGTGGTCATATCACCGACCTTCAGTTCCTCGGTGAGCTTCGAACGGCCCGTGGGGTTGATGCGTTCGCCGATGATCGCGAAGGGGTACTCATCCCCGATCAGGACCTCGCCGCCGGGGCCTGTCAGGACCGTGGTGGCGATCGTGGTCACTGGGCTGCTCCCACCAGCTTCTTCGCGACCTCGACGGCCTCGGGCGCGTTGTTCGCGTAGCCGTCGGCGCCGATCTTCTCGGCCCATTCGGGCGTGACGGGCGCGCCGCCCACCATGACGATGACCTTGTCGCGCAGCCCCGCCGCGACGAGCTTCTTGATCACGGTCTCCTGGTACGGGACGGTGGTGGTGAGAAGAGCCGAAAGCCCGATGATCGTGGGGTTCATCTCTTCGATGGCGGCGATGATCTTGTCGGCGCTGACGTCCTTGCCGAGGTCGTGGACGTCGAACCCACTGGTGCGAAGCATGGCGCCCACCATGTTCTTGCCCAGATCGTGCAGATCGCCCTTGACGGTGGCGAGCAGGACGAGCGCGTTCGCCTCGGCGTTGGGGTCCTTCTGCGCCAGCAGGACGGGCTCGACGATGGCGTTGCACGCCTTGAAGACCTCTGCGGAGGCGACGACCTCGGGCAGGAAGACCTCGCCGCGCTTCCACATCTCGCCCAGGTCGAACATGGCAACGGCCATGCCTTCCTCGAGGATCCACTTGGGATCGGCGTCGTGGTCGACCAGGCGCTGCACCGCCGCGACACCCAGATCCATGTCCGCGACGATGAGGGCCCGCTTCAGAACTTCGAGGTCTTCTTGCATGGTCGTTGACTCCAAGTCACCGGGGTAGGTGGGGCCGTTCCAGTCCGATGATGGCAGGTCATCGGCATGGAAGGGAGGGCGCCTCAGGCTTGCTCCATGACCTGGAGTCATGCCAGAATCCCGCCACTCCCTACCCTGGTATCCGACATGGCGACGACACCAACCACCACAACCCGCGCCGATCGAACGGCGGCCAAGCGTGATCGCATCGTCGAGTGCGCGATGCGCCGGTTCGCCGAGAACGGCTATCACGGCACCAAGGTGGACGACATCGCACGGGAACTGGGGATCGCGAAGGGTTCGATCTTCCAACACTTCAAGACGAAGGCGGGTCTGTTCTTCGAGGCGTACAAGAGGGCCACGAACCTGCTCCCCGCCTGGCTCGACGCCCCAGAGAGTGTCCGGAACGAAGGCTTCTTCCCCGTCGTGCGGTTCTGGCTCGAGCGGACCGAGCACCTGATCAAGGAGGACTGGGTCCCCAACAGGGTCGTCCTGATCGGCAACTACGGCACCGACCTCAACCTGAAGCGCGACATCAACCGGTTCCTCGTGAGCGAAGACCCATACGGAACGTTGGAGTTCGTCGAATGGGGCCGTGAGCGCGGCGAGATCCGGGCCGACGTCGACCTGGAGATGATGGCGTCGATGGTGGATTGGTTGTCGAATTCCCTGCAAGACGCCCTGGTGAACGAGGAACTCGATCCCGGGTTGTTCCATCGGTTGCGGAGCCAGCCCGAGCGTATGCACCAGCGAGTGGAGGACTTCACGACACTGATGGCGAGCGCCCTCGGTACCTCGCGCTGAGCCGTCCTGGGGTCGTTGTCCTTCGAGGTTCGCGCCGGCCGGCTCGTTGTCCCCCTCACGACTCCCACCTAGGACGCAGCTGTTAGCCCCCTAACGACCCGCGCCGGGGCAACCAAGCCTCCCGGGAGGCGAGATGGCGCACCTTGGCTAGGTCGATCCGCGCTTCAGCGCCGCGGCCGCATCGACTTCGGTGACCTCGCGGCGGCGACGGAAGTTGCGCAACGCGAATCGGTCGCACGCAGTCTCAGCGGCGGACTTGCGGCCCAGCACTTCGCGCAGGTACCAGTGCATCCACTCGTGGCAGTACAGGAACCGCACTACCTCGCGAGGCGTACGGAACGTCACCCCTTCGGTGAGCCAGATGAACCGGGGCGGGCCTCCTTTGCGTGCGGTCGGCCGCCGCTTGGCCGCGTAGGGCACCACCTCCCCGAACGCGAAGAACGGCTCCGGGATCTGCAACGTGATCGAACGTTCCTCGAAGTCGGTCCACGCCGAGAGATGGGCGCGCTCGCGGTAGCGCAGCGGCTTCACGACGAGCGAGTACCCAGGGGCGGCGGGCAGACCCCGAAGCATCCGCACCACCGCCGCGGGATCCACCCCTTCGGCGGTCGAGGTGATGTCGGGCTCGTCGGGCATCACC
>DATDJD010000008.1:0-29960 GCA_036520695.1 Actinomycetota bacterium | reverse complement strand
AGATCGAGCCAAAGCAGACGGGTGAGAAGATGTGCTTCGAGCTTCAGGTCAAGCGCAACGCCAGCTGGAAGAAGGCTTTCTTCGATTGCTACCGCATGGGAACTCGCCAGAGGGTCAGGATCTACATCTACAACATCCCCTCGCGGGAGCAGGGACGCCTGCGAGCCTCGTACGAGAATCACCCCAGTCTTCGCGGGGATCGAACCCCATGGAGCCGTTTCAGGATGGTCGCCTGAGGGGATGCCTTGTGACCGCGGTGAGTCCCGTAACGCCATGCAGTCCCTTAGCGACGAGGCCCCTACCCCACGCTTAGGTCCCGCGTGACGCGCCACACAGCACAGTTATTCGTGCCGGGGGCCTGGTGCCCCCGGCAGGAATCGAACCTGCGACACCCGGTTTAGGAAACCGGTGCTCTACTCCACTGAGCTACGAGGGCGGATCCGCGGGAAGTCTAGCGAGAGCGGCCGATCAAGCGCCCACGGCGGCTGCGCACCCGATCGTTCCGCGACCCTGAGTCAGGGATACGCCGGCCTCGAGGGTTGCATGTATTCCGACTAGCTGAGTAGGATTTCGGACTACTAGACACTGAGTGTTCGGGAGTCCTGACATCCTAGCTGAGCGATCCGACGTGATCCGGGCGCCGCGGCGAACGTCGCAGCGGTGGAGCTGGCTCATCCTGGGATTACTTGCTGCACTTGTGGTCTTGGCGTTCGTCGTCGCTTTGAGCCTCGGCATCGGGGCCAAGCCGATCCCCTTGGTCGACGTCTTCGACGCGCTCATCCGGCCCGATCGGCGTGATATCGACCACGTCGTCGTGTTCTCACTCCGGGGTGCCCGCACGGCGGTCGGCCTCCTCGCTGGCCTCGCCCTGGGCCTCGCCGGAACGCTCATGCAAGGGGTGACACGCAACCCGCTCGCCGATCCCGGTCTCCTGGGCGTCAGTGCCGGCGCTGCCCTCGGCATCGTCCTCGCGATCGGCGTGTTCGGGATCACCGGTGTGGACGGCTACCTGTGGTTCGCCTTCGCAGGAGCGGCTGCGGGAGGACTGGTGGTCTACGCGATCGGATCGCTCGGGCGTGAGGGCGCGACGCCCGTCAAGCTCGCCCTCGCCGGCGCGGCGGTCGGTGCCTTGCTGGGGTCGGTCGTGACGTTGCTCCTGCTCCGTGACATCAACACCTTCGCGGTCTTCCAGAAGGTGTGGTTGGTCGGGTCGTTGTCAGGCCGCAACGGTGAAGTCGTCGCCCACGTGTGGCCGTTCATCGTCGTGGGCTCGATCTCGGCCCTCCTCGCAGGACGGCTCTTGAACGCGATGTCGATGGGCGACGACGTGGCCCGCTCACTCGGCCAACGGGTCGGACTCGCCCGGGCGTGGTGTGCGTTCTCGGTGGTGCTGTTGGCAGGCGCCGCGACTGCGGCGGCGGGACCGATCGCGTTCGTCGGCCTCGCGGTCCCCCACCTCGCGAGGGTGGTCGTGGGACCCGACTACCGCTGGATCCTTGCGTATTCCGCGGTCATGGCTCCCATCCTGCTGTTGTCGGCCGACATCGTGGGCCGGGTTGTGGCTCGGCCCGGTGAGATCGGGGTCGGCGTGATGACCGCACTCGTCGGCGCTCCCTTCTTCATCGTGTTGGTCCGCCGCAGGAAGCTGCCGGACCTATGAGCGTCGTCGTCGAAGGACCGGAGGCGGGGAACCGTCTGCAGGCTGCTCGCGCGACCGTGGACCGCGTGGTGGATCGTGCCCGCGTCCGTCGGCGCCGGGTCACCGTGCTCATCGGGCTCGCACTCACGACGGTGGTTCTGGTCAGCCTGTGTGTCGGCGACTTCGCGGTGCCGCTTCGTCGCATCGTGCCGGTGCTCTTGGGCCACGGGGACGCGGGCTCGATCTTCATCGTGCAGAGCATCCGGCTCCCTCGGATCCTCACCGGGGTGCTGGTCGGAGTCGCCCTCGGCTACTCGGGCTGCATCTTCCAGAACGTGGTCCGCAACCCCCTCGCGAGTCCGGACATCCTCGGGATCACGGCGGGGGCGAGCCTCGCTGCGGTCTTCCTCATCACGAACCGATCGATCCCGTTCTTCGATATCGACCCGCAGGGCGGACTACCCGCGATCTTGCCGGTGGCGGCGTTCATCGGCGCACTCGGCACAGCCCTCCTGATGTACGGCCTCGCGTTCAAGGGCGGTGGGGTCTCGAGCGCCCGGCTGATCCTGATCGGCATCGCCGTGGGGGAGACGTTGTTCGCGCTGACCGCGTTCATGTTGTCGCGAGCGCAGTTGCTCGAAGCGGCCTACGGAGAGCTCTGGCTCACCGGCTCGTTGAACGCGCGGGGTTGGGAGAGCGTGGTGCCGCTCGCGATCGCATCGCTGGTGCTGCTGCCCGCCGCGCACCTGTTGGCGAACTCACTCCGAGGTCTGCAATTGGGCGAGGAGATGTCCGCCGGCATCGGCGTCCGGGTGCAGTGGTCGAAGTTCGCGCTCCTGATAGTGGGGGTCGCGCTCGCGGGCGTGGCGGTCGCGGCCTCCGGGCCGATCGCGTTCGTCGCCTTCGTCGCCGGACCGATCGCGTTGCGCCTGGTCGGGGGGTCGGGACCGTTGCTGCTGCAAGCCGGGTTGGTGGGTGCGACGGTCGTCGCGGTCGCCGACCTCCTGGGCAGGGTCGCGCTCTCCTCGACGGAGATCCCGGTCGGCATCATCACGTCGCTCGTGGGAGTGCCCTTCCTGTTGTGGCTGCTCGTGCAACGCGGCCGGGCGGGGATCGCCGGGTGAACATCGTCGACCGCCCCGCCGCCGTCCCCGTGGAGGAGGACGCTCGTCTCCGCGCCGATGGGGTGACCTTGGCGTACGAGCACCTCGAGGTCGCCCGCGACCTTTCGCTGGCGATACCCACGCGCAGGATCACGGCGATCGTCGGGCCGAACGCCTGCGGAAAGTCGACCCTGCTCCGTGCGTTGGCGCGGTTGCTCAAGCCTCGCGCCGGGGCCATCACCTTGGACGGCGAGGCGATCCAGCGCCTGCCCACGAAGGAGGTCGCGACCCGCCTCGGTCTCCTGCCGCAGACCCCGACGGCGCCCGACGGCATCACGGTGGCCGACCTCGTCGGGAGGGGTCGCTACCCGCACCAGCGGTGGTTCCGTCAGTTCACGGGCGACGATCGCGATGCGATCGCGGCGGCGATGGTGGCGACGGGGACCGTCGATCTCGCCTCGCGACCGGTCGACGAACTCTCCGGGGGGCAACGCCAGCGGGTGTGGATCGCGATGGCCCTCGCGCAAGGCACCGACATCATGCTCTGCGACGAGCCCACGACCTACCTCGACCTGGCGCACCAGATCGAGGTGCTCGACCTGCTCACCGACCTCAACCGTGAGGACGGACGGACGATCGTCCTGGTGCTACATGACCTCGATCAAGCGGCCCGGTACGCGCACCACATGGTGGCGATGTCGTCGGGGTCGATCGTCGCGAGCGGTACCCCCGAAGAGGTCGTGACCGAACGGCTCGTCCAGCAGGTCTTCGGCGTGCGGTGCGCGGTCACGACCGACCCCATCGCCGGCACACCCATGGTGATCCCGATCGGCCGGCACGCCCGCGTGCCTGATGCCGCGCTGATCCCGCACGACGTCCCCGAGACAAGGAGCATGAAGTGAACCCTCGATCCGTTCGAACCCCCAGCTACCCGCGACCCAGGCACCGGACCTTCCTTCTGGTCGCGATCGCCGGGCTCGCGATCATCAGCGCCGCCTGCAGCGATTCTGCGGCGCCCCTCGCCGATGGGGGAGGGGCGGGTTCGGCGAGCGAAGGTCCCTGGACCTTCACCGATGATCGACCCGTCACCGTGACGCACGACGCCGTGCCCCAACGCATCATCGCCTACGAGGAAGACGCGGCGACCCTCATGGAACTCGGCATCCGTCCGATCGCGATCTTCGGCAGCGGGCCGCTCGAGGACAACGTGTTCCTGGAGGGGCAGGATCTCACGGGGATCGAGTCGGTGGGTGAGGTCTGGGGAGAGATCGATATCGAGAAGGTTGCCTCGCTCGCTCCCGACCTCATCGTCAACTCGTACTGGGCGAGCACGCAGTCCGGTGGCGGGTGGGGCTTCGCGACCAAGAAGCAGCTCGAGACCTTGGAGGCGATCGCACCTGTCGTCCAGTTCGAATCGGGAACGTCGGCGATCGGCACGACGAAGCGCTACCTGGAACTCGCCCAGGCGCTCGGCGCCGACATCGAGGCGCCGGAGGTCGCTTCCCAGCGGCAGGCGTACGACGATGCCGTGGCCCGGCTCGAGGCCGCCGTCGAGGCGAACCCCGGCATCAGCGTCCTCGCGGTCGCGGCGATCCCGAGCGATCAGGTGTACATCGCCGACCCATCCACGTTCCCGGATCTCGTGGACCTGGCGACGTCCGGCGTCGAGTTGATGGCGCCCGACACCATCGACGACGGCGCGTGGGAGTACCTGAGCTGGGAGGAAGCCACGAAATATCAGCCGGATCTCCTCATGGTCGATCGACGGCCGTCGGCACCGACCTTCCAGGACCTGCTGAAGGTTCCGACCTGGACGAAGCTCCGTGCGGTCGAGGCGGGGCAGCTGATCCCATGGAAGGTGCCGTCCGTCGAGAGTTTCCAGCTGCAGGCCGATCGCATCGATGCGCTCGCCGAAGCGATCGAAGGGGCGCGCGATCTCGACGGGTCCGAGTAGGAGGCTCGGCGTCGCCGGTCTCCTCGCCGACGAGGGCAAGGTCCTCCGCGACATGCGGGATCGGCTCGTCACCGACGGCGCGTCACCCCAAGGAGCGGCGACGGCATTGGCGGGCTGGTTCGGCGGCCAGCTCGCCTCGGCGATCGCCTCGGAGTGGCTGGTGTCCGGCGTGGGACCGGTGGTCGATCCACGACACGTGCGATGGACGGTCCACCCGGACCTGTGGGTCGACGGCGTCGACCTCGGTGCCTCACGCAACGTCGCCTCGGAGCACCGCGTCGTCGTCTCGGCGATGGTGGAAGCCGTGGATCCGATCATCGAGGCCTGCGCGCGACTCGCCCGTGTGGGAAGGCCGGGTCTGTGGAACGAGGTCGGCGATGGGTTCGCCTATCCGTCGGTCTTTGACCCTCCCGTGCGTGTCACGCGAGCGCATCTGGAGGCGGTCGAGGCCTTGCTGTCGGTGCCTGGCCATCCATGGCGGGCACGGCCGTCCATGAGGATGGAGGGAGACGCCCTCGACGGGCACGTCGTTTTGAGGAAGGGCGGGTGCTGCCTCGCGTTCACGGGCTCCTATCCGCAGCCGACCGCTCCCGACGACGATGAACGCGCGTACGCGGAGGCATTCCCCGCACGAGCCGATGATCCCGACTACTGCGTCACCTGTCCCAGGCGGACGTTCGCCGACTGCGCGGCTCGGCAGCGCTGGTGGCGGGCACGCGACGGGGCCTCTAGGTCGGATGGCGGGTCTCTAGGACCTTCAGCCGAGGTGGGTCATCCCGCAGGGTGACTACCCTTGACCGATGAAGCATCGAGTTCGAACCGCGATAGGCGCGGTCGCCGCCGCCCTGTTGCCGCTGGCCGCCGTCGTGGCTCAGCCTGCCGCCTCGGCGGCCGAGCCCGCCTTCCTGACCTTGGTACTGGGCCGCACGCAGTGGGTGTCCACGGAGGGGTGCACGTCGATGCCGGGCACGATCGACCTCGGGCAGGTCGCGGACGAACTCGAAGGTCGGGGGCTCACCGCGACGGGGCTCGTCGTGACCACCGCGACCCAGGAGTCCACGCGCTACTGCCAATCGAACATCGGGCTGCACGCGACGTGGGCGGACCTGGCGACCCTGCGTGACGACTACGGCTGGACCTTCGACAGCACCGGCGCCCAACATCGCAACATGCTGGACCTCACGCCGCAGCAGCAACTGGCGGAGAGCTGCGGGTCGCTGACGGCGCTCCGCAACCACGGGCACAACCGCTCCGGTTCGCTCTTCGGCTACCCCAACAACAACTACGACGCCACGATGCAGGCGAACGTCGTCTCGACGTGCTTCGACTTCGGTCGCCGCTACATATTGGCGGGTGACCCGTCGGTGACCACCCCCGCGAGCGCTGAAGCCGAAGGCGGATTGCAGTGGACGCTCACGATCAACGGCAACATGCCGGCCCGCTACACGCCGCGGGAGCGGATCGCCGAACTGATGAACCCCGCGCCGGGGGAGTGGGCGGTCGTGCAGGCGTACCGGTTCGTGACGGGCGCTCGCTCCGGTGCCGGTTCGAGCTGGGATTGCACCTCGGCCGACCCCGCAGCGCACTGGACGAGCCGGGCCGAGCTCTACTGCTGGGACGACTACACGTGGGCGCTCGATCGGATCGGCGCCGACATCGTGGTGACCGATCCCCGCACGGTCGCCGACGCATGGTTCGATGACCACCCCGTCCCCGACACCCAGGCGCCTTCCCCGTCGGTGGCGGCTCCTGCGAACGCCGCCACGGTCGCGTCACCTGTCCAGTTCACGGGCAGCGCGACCGACGACGTCGGTGTGACCCAGGTCGAGATCGCGATCCGCAACAACGCGACGCTGCAGTGGTGGACCGGTTCGGGCTGGGGAGCGTTCCGCTACAACCCGGTGACGGTCGCTTCCCCAGGCTCTTCGTCGACCGCGTGGTCGTACGCGCTCAGTCCTCCCGCCGGCGGGAACTACGGCTACCAGGTCCGTGCTCGAGACGCGGCCGGCAACATCAGTCCTCCCACGGCCTGGCGCACGTTCCGCACCAGCTAGCCACCCGGGGTCCTGGTCCCGAGACTGCAGACTCGCTGCAGGTAGGCGCACGCGCGTCTCGCTAGTGTGGTCGCGATCGATCCGGGATCTGCCCGACCCCCTGGGAGAGACGGCATGCGCGCACTCAAGAAGCTCGAACCCCGACTCGGATTGACGCTGACCGATGCGCCGATGCCGGCGTGCCCTCCAGACCATGTCGTGATCGCGGTCACCCTGGCCGGGCTCTGCGGCACGGATCGTCACATCTTCGAATGGGACGGTTGGGCAGCTGCCCGGGTACCGCTGGGGATCACCGTGGGCCATGAGTTCATGGGCGTGGTCCACCAGGTGGGCACGGGTGTCACCCGCGTTCGACCCGGACAACGAGTCAGTGCCGAGGGTCATATCGGGTGTGGCGTCTGCCAGCCCTGCCGCACCGGGAGCGCCCACATCTGCGAGCGGGTGGACATCCTCGGTATCGATGTCGACGGGTGCTTCGCGGACTTCGTGGCGGTGCCCGAGGACAACGTGTGGCCGCTGCCCGATTCGATCGACGATCGCACGGCAGCGGTCCTCGATCCGTTCGGCAACGCGGTCCACACGGTGACGGCGGCGGAGGTCGGCGGACGTTCGGTGATGGTGACCGGATGCGGTGTGATCGGTCTCATGGCGATCGGGGTCGCACGGGCCGTCGGGGCAGGCACGATCGTCGCGGTCGACGTCGACGAGGCTCGGCTCGCCCAGGCGAAGGCGATGGGTGCGGATCACCTCCTGCAGGCGAACGACCCGCAGTGGCCCGCCGAGGCACGATCGTTCACCCGGGGACAAGGCCCCGAGGTGTTCTTGGAGATGAGCGGCAGTGCGTCGGCGATCCGTGGAGGCTTCGACGCTCTCCGCAACGGCGGAACCGCCGCCCTCCTGGGGCTCCCCCCCGAGCCCGTGGCCCTCGATCTTCCGAACCAGATCATCTTCAAAGGGGCCACGGTCTTGGGCATCAACGGTCGGGTCATGTTCGACACCTGGTACCGGGCTGAGGAGCTCCTGATCTCGGGACGTGTCGACATCGCCCCGCTGGTGACCCACGAACTCCCCATGGAAGAGGTCACCACCGCGTTCGGACTGATCGAGCGCGGTGAAGCACTCAAGGTCTTGCTTCGCATCGCATGAGTGCGCAGGTCCGCATCTACGCCAACGGTGCCGTGTTCACAGGTCGACGTTCGGCACCATGGGTCGAGGCGGTCGCCGTGCGAGGAGATTCCGTGGTCGGCACCGGCGCGCTCAGCGACCTCCGGCGCGACTGGCCGGGGGCGGTCGAGGTGGATCTCGAAGGCGGGATGGTCACGCCCGGGTTCATCGATGCCCACAACCATTTCCTGGGGACGGGTGAATCCCTCGGATCGATCGATCTGCGATTCCCGGGTTTGGATTCGGGGGACGAGCTCCTTCGGGTCGTCCGCAGGGCGGCGGCCGAAGCCGGTCCCGGAGAGCCGATCGGCGGGTATGGGTTCGACAACGGCAAGTACCCCTTGCCCAGCCTTCGTGAGCTCGATGCCGCCGCCGGCGAGCATCCGATGCATCTGTTCCACACGTCCGGACACCACGTGTTGGTCAACTCCCTGGCCTTCGCCGAGGCGGGCATCGCCGAGGACGTCGTCGATCCTGTCGGCGGCCGGTTCGAGCGGGACTCGGAGGGTCACCTCACCGGACTGTGCCTCGATACGGCGTGCGGACTGGTCGTGCCGACCGACGTCGACATCGGATCGCACGGACCCAACTTCCACATGCGCGAGTCGCTCGACACGCTGGTCGCAGCCGTCACCCGGGCGAGCGAGGCATTCCTGGCGGCCGGCTTGACGTGCGTGTGTGATGCCCAGGTGACCGCACGTGAACTGCGGGGCTACCGCGAGGCCCGCACTCGGGGGTTGCTGCCGATCCGAACCGTGTGCATGCCCCTGTCACATCAGCTCGATGCGTTCGCCGCCATCGGCCTGGCTGGCCCGTTCGGCGATGACCTGCTCTCGATCGGACACCTGAAGATCTACGCAGACGGGACCCTCACCGGTGGCACGGCCGCGTTCAGCGAAGGGTTGGGCATCGCCGGGGAAGGTTCGTTCTTCCATGAACCCGATGAACTGGTTGCCTTGATCGCACGAGCCTGGTCGGAGGGGTGGAGGGTCGGCGTGCACGCGCAGGGCGACCGCGCGATCGCCCTGGTGTTGGACGGCTTCGAGCGGGGTATGGAGGTCGCGCCGCGCGCCGATGCCCGGCCGCGGATCGAGCACGCGGGCTTGCCGACCGCACGCGAGATCGAACGGATGCGGGCACTCGGCGTGATCGCCGTCCAACAACCTTCCTATCTCCACGACTACGGTGACGAGTACCACGAGATGCTCGGTGAGCTCGCACACGAGTTGCAGCCTTGGCGCACCGAACTCGAGGCCGGCGTTCAGGTGGTCATCAGCAGCGACTCCGATGTGTCGAGCTACCGACCCCTCACGACGATCGCGAACGCGATGCAGCGGACGACTCGGTCTGGGATGGTCCTGGGACCCCGCCACCGGTTGTCGCTGGACGAGGCCCTCTTCGCGCACACGATCGATGCCGCGTTCGCGGTCGGTCTGGATGAGCGCATCGGTTCGCTCGAGCCGGGCAAAGCCGCGGACCTCACGATCCTGTCGGCCGACCTACGAGGCCTCGACCCGATGCAGATCCCGGAGGTGGCGGTCGCAGAGACGATCGTGAACGGCGAAGCACCCTACGGCTGACGAGACCGGATCGTGTCGCTCCTGTCCGCCTTGCAGTCAGGCGTTCGGCGCACCAGGGCGTACACCTTGCCGAACGTGCCACTGTTGCCCGTCGACCACTCGTAGCGATCACCGTTGAGCCCCGCGGTGTCGGTTCCGACCCGTTCGTCGACACTCGGATCCTGCTGAGAACCCACCTGCTTGTAGACGATGACTTTGCGCCCTTGGGCACACACCATCGGCCGAGTGCTCTTCACTCGGCCCGAGAGGTCGCCGTTCTCCGCCTTGATCGTGACGGTGGTGGGCGCGTGGCTTCCCCCTGCGACCGCGGGGCCGGCGATGGTGACGGCACTCCCAACGGCGAAAGCGATCATGGCTGGGACGAGCTTCACGTTCACGGCGGCTCCTTCGTCGGCGGCTCGTCCGTCTTACTCCTCCAGTCCCGCCCAGGTCAATGCCGGGCCGGGACCGGTGAGGCCGGGCATACTTCGACCATGGTGGGTCCACTGCGGGTGACGTCATCCATCGAGGTGCCCGAACGTGAACTACGGTGGCGCTTCAGCCGGTCCTCGGGTCCAGGTGGTCAACACGTCAACACGGCCGATTCGCGCGTCGAATTGAGCCTGGATCTTCAGAAGACGGTCGCGCTCGATGATGTGACCCGTGTTCGGGCGCTGGAGCGCCTCGCCGACCGCTTGGTGGACGGCGTGCTCACCGTGACCGCATCCGAACGCCGGTCGCAGCTACGCAATCGGGAGGCCGCGATGGAACGGATGGCATCGATCCTGCGCGAGGCCGTGGCCCCGCCCGCTCCCGCCCGTCGGTCGACGCGCGCGACCCGCTCATCGGTGGAACGACGTCTCACCGACAAGCGCAGGCGCGCTCAGACCAAGAAGCTCCGCAAGGCAGACGACGACGACTAGAGGCGCGACTCGGTCTAGGCGTCCAAGCGATAGAAGCGAAGGAAGTCGTGCTCGATCGGCAACACCTCGACGGTACCGAAGCCTGCCTCGTGCGCGTACCCCTCGAAGGTCGACCGGCGCATCACGGTCCCGGTCCCCGCCGCGGTGTCATCTTCCATGCCGGACGGCAGGCAGCACAGCACGCTGTATGCGTAGAACACACGCTCCACCTCGCCGGCGGGAGCCGTGAAGCGGTCCTCGACCCGTTCGTCGGCGACGATCAAGGTGCCGCCGGGCTTCAGCATGCTCCGGATCGTTCGCAACACGGCTACCGGTTGGGCCATGTCGTGGATCGATTCCACGACCACGGCCAGGTCGTACTCGCCGACATCGTTGGCCTCAGCAGCATCGATCGCGTGGAACCGAACGCGATCGGCGAGGCCCGCTGCGTCCGCATTCGATCGAGCCAACTCGATCGAGGGTTCGTCCGGATCGAATCCGTCCACCGTGATCCCGGGGTAGGCCGCGGCGAGCGAGATGCCCGCCCATCCGACGCCGCAGGCCACGTCGGCGACCCGCGCACCGTCCGCGAGCAATCGTTCGTGCAGGTCGGGGATCGAGGGCAGGTACTCCGCGCCCAACGAGCTTCGGATCCATGGCCGGTTGAAGTCTCCCTGGGCCTCGGTCATGTCCTGCCCGTAGGCCCGCCACTCGACCCCATCGCCGCTTCGGAACGCAGCCATCACCGACGGCATCGCCCCGGCGATCGCCACGAACGAGCGAACGAACGGGGCGATGGATGCCGCGCTGTCCGGATCGAGCAACGGCTCGGCGTGTCCCGGCGGCAGCGAGTAGCGGCGTACGCCGGGTTCGGCATCGACGTCGTCGACCGACAGGATGCCTGCCGCCGCCTGTTGCTCCAGCCATTCGCGTGCGTACCGCTCGAAGATGCCGACATCAGCGGCCAACTCCGGCGACGAAAGCGACCCTGCTCGATCCAGTGCTCGGTACAAGCCGAGGCGATCGCCGAGGTAGACGGTGAGCCCTTCGCCCATCCCCAAGCCGGCGGCGAACAACCGCTCCACCAACGCGTCCCTGCGGTCCTCCGGTTCCCCCATGGCGCCGTCCCTCCTTGCTGGTCACGAGGTCCGACGATACCGGGCAGTAAGGACCGGGTACATAGGAAAGGACCCGAGTCCGGGAGGGGTGGACTCGGGTCCTTCGCTGATGAGATCGGTGCACCGAGGGGGTGGTGTCCCGAGCTTGTCTGCCCAAGTCTTCGGCTCCGCGGGGTCGATCTCTCCATTCCCAGGTGCCGGTAATCGTGCGTACCCGGCACGAGGTAGACCGGAGCAGACGCTCAGACCGCGATGGCGCCGTGCTTGACGGCGAAGGCGACCGCTTCCAGCTTCGAGTGGACACGAAGCTTGCCCAGGATGTTGCGCACGTGGGTTTGCACGGTCTGGGGGCTGATGAAGAGCTTGGCTGCGATGTCGTCGTTGCGCATGCCCTCGGCCAAGAGTTGCAAGATCTCGCGTTCACGGTCGGTGAGGTCGTCGAGCAGGTTCTGCGCGTCGCGCTGGGCTTCGCGCTGTCTGGCGACCTGGGCCAACAACCGGGTGAGGGTGGCTGGGTCGATCAGCACCTCACCGTCGGCGGCGGCCTTGGCGGCACTCAGCAGTTCCTCGGCCGCTTCATCCTTGCCCAGGAATCCCGAGGCTCCGGCTTCGACGGCTTCCACCAGCAGGTGGTCTTCGTCGTGGGCGGTCATGATCACGACCTTGGTCGACGGGGAGACCTCCTTGATCCTACGGGTGGCCTCGATGCCGGTCATGGCACCGTTGCCTTCACCCTTGAAGATGATGTCCATGAGCACCACGTCGGGCAGCTGTTCGGTGCAGACCTCGATCGCGGTCATCGGATCGTGCACGGGCGGTGCCACCATGACCAATGTGGGATCGAGCCCCACGACCGTCGCCAACGCATCGGTCAAGATCTTGTGGTCATCGCAGATCAACAGCGTGACCTTCTGGTCGGACGCACCCACCTAGGCCCCCTCCAGCGGCAGCCGGACGCGGAGCATCGTACCCCCGTCCGGTCCGTCCTCGACGGACATCTCACCTTGGTGTTCGGCAGCTATGGCCCTGCAGATGAAGAGGCCGAGGCCATTTCCTGGTTGCTCCTCGTACCCGCGCGGGCGCCAACGCGCGAAACGCTGGAAGACGGCGTCACGGTTTTCGGCCGGGATTCCGGGGCCCTCGTCGGTGATCTCGATCACGGCTGCGCTTCCATCGGATACCGCCCGGACCACGATCGGCGTGCCCGGTGGGGAGAACTTCGAGGCGTTATCGACCAGTTGGCGAACGAGTTCGGTGATCCGAGATGCATCGGCGACCAGCGACACTTCCTCCTGGGCAACCACGTGGACGACGTGTACCTCGGAGGGGATGGCCGCGGCATCCACGCCCGCTCTGACGATCGTCGCGAGTGGCGCGGGCGCCTTCTGATAGGTCAGCGAACCTGCATCGATCTTCAGGGCCAACGAGGTTTGGTCGACCGTCCCCATGAGTCGCCGCGATTCCTGTTCGATCAGCCCGAAGAATTCCTGCCGCTCCTCATCGCTGAGGCGCTCGTAGTGCGTCGTGGCGGTCGCCGCGATACCGCGGATCGTCGTCACCGGCCCCCGAACCTCGTGCGCGATCATCCCTGCGATCTCCGCGCGACCTTCGACGATCTCCTCGGCGCGGTCGGAAGCGCGGCGCATCCGTGTCACATCGGCCCGATGCATCAACGCCACGCCCACCAACAGCAGTGCGATCGACAGGGGCTGCATCCAGACGTAGGGTCCGATCGCCGGGTCGATCAGGGGATCGGTTGAGCGCGCCAGCGCCGCCCCTGATGCCAGGCCAACGATCGCGGCGATCGCCGCCGCCGCCACGACGGCATGGTGGCTCCCTCGACGGATCAACAGGCTCCGGCGGACGGCGACGATTGCCCACGCTGCGATGCCCAGGACCAGCCAGAACCAGCCGACCCCGGAGATCGGCGCGATGTGAGAGGCCGGGATCCCCGCATCGGCTGACGTCGGAGGGAACACGAACAACAGGACGTCTGCCACGCCGACGATCATGAGCATCCCTGCGCCGAAGCTCGATGACGCGATCTGAGGACGTCCTCGGCGATCCCACCACGGCGACCCCAAGGCCAGACAGAAGCCCGAGACCGCCCAACCCATGAGCAAGGCGGTGTTCGCGATCGTCAGCGGCTCGAGGTCGGCTCCATCGGCGCCTGAGATGACGAGCGAGGCGAAGCAGGACTGCAGTGTCAGGACAGCGCCCGCGATGGCGAATAGGAAGACGTCTGGGTCTCTCGATGCTCGGAGATGCACGATCGCCACCGCCGTCAGGGCGAGGCCGAGCCAGGCCACGGTTGACGCTTGGTGGAGCGCGGCGTCCCAACCAAGGACCCATGTGGCGATCGCGACGACGCACACCCCGAGGGGCCACGCGATCATCCGAAGCGAACGGTCCATGGGGCGGAGTCTAGGACTGGTCGGTGACCCGACCTACGAGGCGTTCGCTACGAGTAGCTGTGGTCTTCGTCCGGGAACGTCCCCGCTTCGACATCACCGACGAATGATTCCACCGCCTGGGTGATCGTGCCACGCAGGTCGGTGTACGCCTTCGCGAGTTTCGGTGGCTTCTCGGTCAGGCCCAGCAGGTCGTTGATGACGAGCACCTGCGCGTCGGTGCCCGGCCCGGCCCCGATACCGATCGTGGGGATCTGCACACCACCGGTGATGTCGGTGGCGAGTTCGACGGGTGTTGCTTCCAGCACGATCGCGAAGGCACCGGCCTTCTCGAGCTGGTGCGCCTGGTCGAGGACCTTCTGGGCGGCCTCGCCGCGGCCCTGGACCTTGTATCCGCCGAGGCCGTAGACCGACTGCGGCGTGAGTCCGATGTGGGCCATCGCGGGGATCCCGATCTCGGTGAGACGGTGGATCAGATCGAGCTGGAGCCCCTCCACCTTCACCGCGTGGGCACCGCCCTCCTTGACCAGCCGGCCGGCGTTGCGTACGCCCTCTTCCATCGACGCCTGGTAGGACATGAACGGGAGATCGCCCACGACCATCGCACGGTCCACTCCTCGGGCGACGGCCTTCACGTGGTGGAGCATCTCGTCCATCGTCACCGGAAGCTCGTTGGCATAACCGAGCACGTTGCGGCCCAGGGAGTCACCGACCAACAGCACGGGCACGCCGGCAGCATCCAGGATCTGGGCGGTGGGGAAGTCGTAGGCGGTAAGCATCGCCCATCGGCGACCTTCGCCCTTCCACGCTCTGAGGTCGTGGGTCGAAACGGTCATCGCTCGCGCCTCCTTCAAGTGCACGGCAGTTCGAGGAGTGTAACCGCCGAGGTTCGCATCGATGTTCCCTGGACCCGGCTGTCACACCTCGGTGCTAGCGTTCGGGCCGTTCCCGTACACTGCTGGACGACCCTCATACCCTTTCTGCTCCCTCTCATCGAGGGGGCCGTCCAGACCAGAGGAGGTGGATGATTGAGGGAGTACGAGATCATGTTCATCTTGCCCGCCGAGTCCGACGAGAGTGTCGTCACCACGGCGGTCGATCGCATCACCAAGGTGGTGACCGCCTCGGGTGGTGAGGTATCCAACATCGATCGGTGGGGCCGTCGCAGGTTCGCTTTCGAGGTGGATCGGCAGACGGAGGGCTACTACGTGGTCGCCGATTTCACGGCTGAGCCTGCGTCCCAGCTCGAGTTGGAGCGTGTCCTGAACCTGGCCGACGAGGTCCTGCGCTACAAGGTCCTCGTCGTGCCGCAGAAGCGTGAGAACTCGCGCCCCAACCGGCGCGACAAGAAGGAAGCGGCTTCTTCCCCCGCCAAGGCCGAGACGGCCTAGGCGTGGACAGGAAACTGAGGTGAAGCAACATGGCGAGCGATAACCAGGTGACCGTCGTCGGCAACCTGACCGACGACCCCGAACTGCGCTACACGCCCAACGGGGCGGCTGTATGCAAGTTCCGGATCGCGGTGAACCGCCGCACGCCCGACGGTGCGGGTGGTTGGAAGGACGGCGAAACGTCGTACTTCAGCGTCAACTGCTGGCGAAGCTTGGGCGAGAACGTGGCCGAGTCCCTGACACGCGGTTCCCGCGTCGTCGTCGCCGGCCGATTGAACTACCGAGCCTGGGAGAACCAGGACGGTGATAAGCGGTCCGCCATCGAGATCGAGGCCGACGAGGTCGGCCCCAGCCTGCGGTGGGCCACGGCACGCGTGGAGCGTCAGTCGCGATCGACCAAGGAGTCATCCGGCGACTGGGGCGAACGTGTCGCGGCTCCTGTCGGCGGTGGTGGCACTCAAGAGGAGAACCCACTGGATGGCGGGTAAATCAGGGCGCGGCGCCCCCAAGCGCCGCCGCGACAAGGACGAGAAGGCGTGGCAGAAGAAGGGCAAACGCAAGTTCTGCATCTTCTGCAAGGACCGGATCGACTACGTCGACTACAAGGACACCATCACGCTGCGCAAATTCGTGTCCGAGCGGGGCAAGCTGCGCGCTCGGCGGGTCACGGGCAACTGTGTCCAGCACCAGCGCGACGTGGCCACGGCCGTCAAGAATGCCCGCGAGATGGCGCTGCTGCCGTATTCGAGCCGATGAAGATCATCCTCCAGAAGCCAGTCGAGAAGCTCGGTATCCCGGGGGACGTCATCGAGGTTGCCGACGGCTATGCACGCAACTACCTGATCCCACGTGGGTCCGCCGTCAAGGCGCACAAAGGAGCGGTGGAGCAGGCCGAAACGCTTCGTCGGGCGCACGAGCGCAAGCTGTATCTGCGCAAAGGCGAGTACGAGGCCATGGCGTCCAAGATCATCTCCGGGGGCCCCATCGTGGTGAAGGCCAGGGCAGGAGAGGAGGGCCGGCTGTTCGGTTCGGTGACCGCCGAGCACGTCGCGGCCGCGATCCTGGCCCAATCCGATGTCACGATCGATAAGCGCGACGTTCGTCTCGAAGAGCCCATCCGATCCACGGGCACACATGAGGTCAAGATCCACCTGTTCCATGAGGTGGAGCCGATCATCACGGTCGAGGTCGAACCCGAGGGGTAGAAGGACGTCACGCAGTCGTTCGAAGGGCCGGGTTCATGCCCGGCCCTTCGGCAACATCACTCCTGCCAGTGCCACGACCCCGAACACTCCGGCAGCACCGATGAAGAACACGGTGCGAGCAGACGTGGCGTCGAGCAGTGGACCTCCGGCAGCGTAGGCGAGCCCACCGCCGACGAACGCCGCGGTCGACGTGAGGCCGAACACCCTGCCCAGCATCTCGCGCGGGACGGTGGATCCGATCAGGGTGTCCGAGGCCACGTTGTCTGCGCCGTTCCCGGCGCCGCTCACCGCCTGCGCCATGACGGCGAACCAGGCGGCGGGGGAGATGGCGGTGAGCAAGGTACCCACGCCGGTCATCGCCCACCCACCCAGGAACAACGCCCGAGGTGAAGCGAGCTCGGAGCGTTTGGACAATGACGCGGATGCCACCAGCATCCCGATCCCGAATGCCGAGGCGATCGCTCCGAACACCGCGGGACTGGCTCCCAGGGTGGTGCGAGCCAGGAAGACCAGGGCCACGTTGTCGATGCCGGCGAACGCCACACCCAGGAACAACGTGAGCACGACGGCTCGGGCCACCGGATGGGAACGGACGTAGGCGAGGCCCTCTCGCAGCTCATCCCAGAACCGGGTCGGACCCGCCGTGGGAGCGGGTGGCAACGGAGGGACCCTCAAGAGCAGGAGGGCCGACACCACGAAGGTCACCGCGTCCACCGCCAGTGCCCCCCGGATCCCCAGGGTCCCCATGAGGATCCCTCCGAAGAGAGGGCCGAGCGCGACCTGCATGTTCAGCGCGGTTCCGAGCCACGCGTTGGCGCTCACCAGGTCATCGGGACCGACCAACGCGGGAACGGCACTACGCCCCGCAGGACCGAACAGCGTGTCCAACGCCGATGCCGTCGCCATGGCGACGAGCAACCATCCAAGGTCCGGGAGGGTGACCGCGGCGGCGGTGAACACCGCCGCACGGCCCAGATCACACCCGATCATGAGCCGTCGCTGGTCGACTCGATCGGCGAAGGTTCCAGCGACAGGTCCGAGCAGGTGAGGGAGCGCCTGGGCTAGCAGCAGTGCGCCGACCGCGGTTCCGGTGCCGTGCTCAGACTCCACGTGCAGGACGAGTGCGGTCAATGCGATGCCGTCACCGATGAACGAAACCGCCCGGGCGACCCACAGGTGTCGGAACCGCGGGTTCGCGGACAGGACGTTGCGGTTCCGTTCGCTCATGGATCCTGCGGTCCGCTGGTTCGGGATGGATCGGCCTCAGTGGGCGTCCGGAAGACGAACAATCCGACCGTGGTGGGCTCGGCATCCGGTGCACCACGGCGATCCAGCGCGAGGAGCCGTCGCGAGGCATCCTCGACGATCGCCTCGGCGGCAGCTCGATCCCCTCGGCGGAGTTCGATCTCACGCAGGGACACCACGTCATGGATCGTGTCGTCGGGACGTTGGCCCCGGGCCGCCAGTGCCAACCGCCGCCCGAGCTCATCGGCGACTGCGCCGTGCATCGCAGCCGTGAGTTCTGGCGGCGCGTCGTCGTCGATATCGATCCAGAGGCCCTCGGGAACTTCGAACAAGAACGCCCGTCCTCCGCGGACGGTCCGCTCACCAGCTGGGCGGGCGATCCCCGCTTCAACGAGTTTGCCCAGGTGGAACCTGGCGCTGCCGAACCTGATCGCCAAACGACGGGCCAGATCCGAGGCGGAGAGTGCCTCGGCGCGGAGGAGCACCACCATCTGTATCCGGGTGGGGTGGGCGACCGCTCGCATCAACGCCAGTCCCGTCTTGCGTTCCGTGGGGCTGGGTTCCTGTCTCACGTCAACCATGGGCCTAACCTTACAACAAGTATTGTAGGGATGCGGGTGAGACGAGTCTCGGGACAGGCCTCAAGAGGAGGCGACTCCGAATGTCAGAGGTGTGATTCACACTTGTCCACATGCTTCTCCACATGTGGAAACCGCAGGTCAAGGCCGGAGTGACAAGGAATCTCGCTCCGCGACCTGCGGTTCTGCAATCCACAGTCGTTATGCACTGTCGGGTGGCGGTCCAGCGTCGTAGCGTCCCTTGGTCGAGGGTGGTTCCGAGCGAGGGGGGTAGGTGAGCGTTGGCGCGCACGGCTGACGACGTCCGCACGGTCTCCCTCGATGATCGGCGGGTCCCTCCGCAGAACCTCGAAGCAGAAGAGTCGGTCCTCGGCTCCATGATGCTGTCGGCCGAGGCCATCGCCGACGTCGTCGAGGTCCTCGACACCGACGACTTCTACCGATCGGCCAACGCCAAGATCTACGCGACGCTGCGGGGCCTCTACGCGCGTGGCGAACCGGTCGACATCATCACCGGTATCGAGGCGCTGCGGGCGGCAGGCTTCCTCGAAGAGGTCGGCGGCCAGCTGTACATGCGGGATCTCGTGGACCAGGTCCCCACGCCGGCGTCGGCGGCTCACTACGCGCAGATCGTCTCGCGGGCCGCACTACGTCGACGACTCATCTCGGCCGCGGCCGACATCATGGACCTGGCCTTCGCCAGCACCGAGGATGCAGAGCTCGTCGCCGACGGTGCTGAGCAACGCATCTACGACGTGGCCCGTCGAGACGACCGCGAGGACGTCGCCGTCCTCCGAGATCTGGTCAGCGATGCCATGGCCGACCTCGAGTCGATCCAGAACCGTGACTCGGCCTACACCGGTATCCCCACCGGGTTCGTCGACCTGGACAACCTCATGTCGGGCCTGCAGCCCGGCAACCTCATCATCGTCGCGGCCCGACCGGGCATCGGCAAGAGTTCGCTGGCCATGAACATCGCTCGCAACATCGCGGTGGACAAGCAGCCGGTCGCCATGTTCTCCCTGGAGATGTCGCGCATGGAGATCGGTATGCGGCTGCTGTGTGCCGAGGCGCGCGTGCCATGGGATCGCATCCGCAACAAGCGGGTGGGTCCCGACGATTGGCAACGCGTCGTGCACGCTGCCGAGGTCCTGCACGATGCCCCGTTGTCTATCGTCGACTCCGGCAACGTCAACATCGTCGACATCCGAGCCAAGGCGCGCCGCATGCGTTCGTCCAACCACGGTTTGTCGCTCATCATCGTCGACTACCTGCAGCTCATGACCAGTCCCAACGCTCGTCGCCCCGACAACCGCCAGCAGGAGGTCGCCGAGATCAGCCGGAACCTCAAGATGCTGGCCAAGGAACTGCACGTGCCAGTCATGGCGCTGTCCCAGCTCAACCGCAACCCAGAGGCACGCGCCGACAAGCGGCCGCAGCTCTCGGACCTGCGTGAATCGGGCGCCATCGAACAGGACAGCGACGTCGTCATGTTCATCCATCGTGACGACAACGACCCCGAGAAGAAGAAGCAGGCGGAACTGATCATCGCCAAGCACCGCAACGGACCGACCGATACCGTTCGACTGACCTTCGAACCTTCGCTCACCCAGTTCCGGAACGCGGCTCGCGACCTCGGCGCGTGAGCCCCGCCGGGTCAACCCGTGCATCACCCCCGGCATCGTCGGGAGAGTGGACACCGCCCACTCGACGGCGTATCCGCGCCATCTTCGATCGGCTCGCGAAGCACTTCGGTCCCGACCTCGTGCCCCCGCGGTCGGTCGACCCGCTCGATGAGCTCGTCCTCACCGTCCTGTCGCAACACACCAGTGACCTCAACGCCGAGCGAGCGTTCGCCGATCTGCGGGCCGCCTTCCCCGATGGCTGGCAGCAGATCGTGGATGCCTCCAGCGGCCAGGTCGCCGACGCGATCCGTCACGGGGGACTCGCCAACTCGAAGGCGCCCCGCATCCAGTCGATCCTGCGTGAGATCCGCGATCGTGAAGGTGCGTTCGACCTGTCGCGCTTGCGGGCGATGGGCGATGGCGAAGCGCGTGCCTACCTCATGAGCCTGCCCGGGATCGGCCCCAAGACCGCGGCCGTCGTGCTGAGTTTCGCGCTCGGACGCGATGCGATCCCCGTCGACACCCACGTCCACCGGGTCACCAAGCGTCTCGGCCTGATCCCACCCAAGGCCAGCGCGGAGCGTGCCGACCGAGTCCTGCACGACCTGGTGCCCGACGGTCTTCGGACGCCCCTGCACGTGGCGTTCATCCGACTGGGTCGCGAGATCTGCAAGGCGCCCACGCCGCGGTGTGCGCAGTGTCCGTTGAAGGACCTGTGCCCTACGGCGCCGCGGTTCCTGCCTGCGTCGCGGGGTACTCGGGTCACGTGATCCGGAGCGGGTGAGGGGAATCGAACCCCCGTTTCAAGCTTGGGAAGCTTGCGTTCTACCATTGAACCACACCCGCTGGTGCGCACCGAACGAGCCGATGCGTGCCTAGTCTAGCGAGGCTTCCCGCTCGTGCGCGACCTGCTAGGTTCGCCTCGACCATGACCGATCCGGATCCCGACTTCTGGCCGCACACCCTGCTGCGACTGTCGGCCCACGAGTCGTTGAGCGCCGACGACTCGGCCGAGGCGATGCGTCAGATCATGGCGGGAGAAGCAACACCCGGCCAGATCGGTGGCTTCCTGATGGCACTTCGCACCAAGGGAGAGACGGCCGACGAGGTCGAGGGGCTCGCCCGAACGATGTTGGAGTTCGCCGATCCGGTGGCGACGCCGGCGCCGGTCGTCGACGTGGTCGGGACCGGTGGCGATCGCAGCGGCACGTTCAACATCTCCACGGTCGCGGCGATCGTCACGGCGGCGGCCGGAGCGCCGGTCGCCAAGCACGGGAACCGTGCCGCGAGTAGTCACTGCGGGTCCGCCGATGTCCTGGAGGCGCTCGGCGTGAAGATCGACCTGGACGCCAACGGTGTGGAACGATGTATCGCCGAGGCTGGGATCGGGTTCTTGTTCGCACCGGTGTTCCATCCGTCGATGGCGCACGCAGGCCCCGTCCGTCGTGAACTGCGCGTGCCGACGGTGTTCAACTACCTGGGCCCGCTCACGAATCCGGCCCGTCCCGTCGCGCAGGCGGTTGGGTGCTCCGACGCCCGCATGCTGCCCCTCATGGCCGAGGTGCTGGCTCGCCGCGGGACCCGCGCGAAGCTGTTCCGAGGCGAAGACGGACTGGACGAACTGACGACCTGCGGTATCTCGACGGTCTTCGACGTTCGGGACGGTCAGGTGCGCGAAACCCATCTCGATCCCACGGATCTCGGCTTGGCTCGCGCGCAGGTCGAAGACCTTCAGGGAGGCGACGCACAGGCGTCTGCGGCCATCGTCCGCGAGATCGTCGCCGGAGCGCCGGGACCGAGGCGCGACGTGGTGGTGCTCAACGCAGCGGCTGCCCTCGAGGTGGCCGGACGGGCAGCCTCGATGGAGGAAGGTCTCGCAACGGCATCCGAAACGATCGACTCGGGAGCCGCCGAAGCCACCCTCGAGCGTTGGGTCGAGACAAGCCAGAACCGCCAAGGGCCGGGTAGCATCGGCGCGCCATGATCCTGTCCGACCGAACCATCCGTGAGGAGATCGCCGCCGGCCGCATCGTGATCGACCCCTTCGACGCCGGTTGTGTACAACCATCGTCGGTCGACCTGCACGTTGATTCGCAGTTCAGGGTCTTCGCGAACAACCGCTACCCGTACATCGACGTGCGCCAGGAGCAGCCCGATCTCACAGAGCTCGTCGAGATGAAGCCAGACGAACCATTCATCCTGCACCCAGGGGAATTCGTGCTGGGATCGACGTTGGAGCGGGTGGCGGTGCCCGACGACCTGGTGGCGCGGCTGGAGGGCAAGTCATCGCTGGGTCGACTCGGACTGCTGATCCATTCCACGGCCGGCTACGTCGACCCCGGGTGGGACGGTTACCTCACCTTGGAGTTGTCGAACGTGGCCAACCTGCCCATCACCTTGTACCCAGGCATGAAGATCGGTCAGATCAGTTTCTTCCGACTGACCACGCCGGCTGAAACGCCCTACGGGTCAGCGGGCAACAAGTACCAGGGTCAACGGGGCCCCACACCCAGTCGGTTCTATAAGGATTTCGCGGGCAACTAGCGCCGAAGGACTAGTGCCGGCCGAACTCGTCTCCGCTCACCAACGCGCCTGGGGTCGGGCCGACGCCCATCTGCACTGCCATCATCGCGGCCTGGGTTCGGTTGGTGACCCCCAGCTTGCGGAAGATCGCTGCCAGGTGGGCTTTCACGGTCTTCTCGCTCAAGAACAATGCCCCGGCGATGTCGCGGTTGGAACGCCCTTCCGACAGCAGCGCGAGGATGTCGTTCTCACGCTGGGTCAGGCTGTACTCGTTGCGCCGACCGTTGAGGTGGCCGTCGCCGCCCGACTGCTGGTCCTCGAACAGGTTCTGGATCACCCTGGGGCTCAGGACGTTGCCGCTGCCAGACATCGCGACGTTGATCGCTTGGGAGAGATCCTCTGGCGTAGCGTCCTTCAATAGGTAGCCGGCCGCGCCATCGGAGAGCGCTCGTTTCACGTAGGGCGCGTTCTCGTAGGTGGACAGCATGATCACGGGCACATCGGCCCATTCGCCCTTGATCGCGCGGAGGAGTTCCAACCCATCCAGGTCGGGCATCCGTACATCGACCAATGCGAGGTCGACGGACTTCCCGGTGCGGAGGAACTCGAGTGCTGCGGCCGAACTCTCGGCCTCGACGACGTCTGCATCGGGGAAGCCTTCCTTCACTACATAGGTCATGCCACGACGCACCAGCGCGTGGTCGTCCACGATCAGGATCCTCATCGTTCCTCTCCTTGCCCTCCGACGGGGAGCACGGCGATCACACGAACGCCGCGTCCGGGGGTCGACTCGACCGTGATCGAGCCGCCGATCTCTCGTGCCTGGGCCTGCATCAATTTCAGCCCGAAATGCGGGTCGTCATCGGTGATCGCAGCCAACCCTCGACCGCGGTCTTCAACCTCGACCCGTAGCTCCCCTGTCGTGGCCCGCACGCGGACCGCCACATCCTTCGACCCCGAATGCTTCGCCGCGTTGGTGAGCGCCTCGGCGATGATGTACTGCGCGATATCGAGTACCTCGTGAGGGACCGAATCGACGGCTCCTTCGATCGAGACCCGGGCGGGCAGGTGCCAGCGTTCGACCAGTTCCGCGATGAACGTGGCGAAGGGCCGCTCGTCGCGTATCCGCCCTTCCTGGAGCTCGAACAAGACCTCCCGGATGCCGGTGAGGTCCTGGCGGATCGCCTCTTCCACCTCACGGAGGGCGCCGACGGCGACGTCGGGCTCTGTCTCGAAGCGGTGGCGGAGGGTCTGAAGCTCCAGCACCGCGCTGGTGACCGACTGGGTGAGACCGTCGTGCACGTGCATCGCCCACTTGGTGCGTTCGCGGAGCATCATCGTTCCGACCGTCTCGGCGTTCGATCGAGTCTGCTCATCGGAACGGGGGTGGGCGTGTGGCGCGTTCACTGTTCGTTCGTCCCTTCGGTCGGGGCCGTTGGTTCTAGTCCCTTTTCGGCAGGAGGGACCGTGGGCTTGATACGAGCGGCACCAGAAGCCGGATCATCGGTCGGGACGACCAGTCAACCTCGCTGCGACACCGCCTCATGCATGTCACTCTCAGACTGATTGCAGTGAAGGGAATACCTTAGGAATGATAGAGAAGCACCCAGCAAAGTTGCCAATGGAATAGTCAAGTCCTATCCTGGGTTGTCTCGATGGTATGGACGGGAGCGTGGCTCCCTTTGATCACGAGGAGATGTCAGATGACACGAGCAGTAGGGATCGACCTCGGCACCACGAACTCGGTCGTCGCCGTGCTGGAAGGTGGCGAACCTGTCGTCGTTCCGAACGCCGAGGGGAGTCGCACGACACCGTCGGTGGTCGGGTATTCGAAGAACAGCGAGATCTTGGTGGGCGAGGTCGCGAAGCGCCAAGCCATCACCAACCCGGATCGGACCATCCGGTCGGTGAAACGTCACATGGGCGACAAGGATTGGTCCGTCGATATCGATGGGAAGGCCTGGACGCCGCAGGAAGTCAGTGCCCAGATCCTGCTGAAGCTGAAGCGTGACGCCGAGAGTTACCTGGGCGCCACAGTGTCCCAGGCGGTCATCACCGTTCCCGCGTACTTCGATGACGCTCAGCGCCAGGCAACCAAGGAAGCGGGTCAGATCGCCGGGCTCGAGGTGCTTCGGATCATCAACGAGCCCACGGCCGCAGCCTTGGCCTACGGGCTCGAGAAGCAGGGGACCGAAGAGACCGTCTTGGTCTTCGACCTCGGAGGCGGCACGTTCGACGTGTCGCTCATGGAGATCGGCGATGGTGTGTTCGAGGTCAAAGCGACCCACGGAGACACGAAGCTGGGTGGCGACGACTGGGATCAGCGCGTCATCGACTGGTTGGTCAAGGAGTTCAAGAATGCACACGGGGTGGACCTGTCCGCCGATCGCATGGCGCTGCAGCGTCTCAAGGAAGCCGCAGAGAAGGCCAAGATCGAACTGAGCCAGGTCGCTGAGACCACGATCAACCTGCCCTTCATCACGGCGACGGCCGACGGTCCGTTGCACATGGAGCTGAAGCTCACCAGGGCCGAGTTCGAGCGCATGACCGAAGACCTGGTCCAACGGTGCAAGGTGCCGTTCGAGCAGGCGATCGCCGATTGGGGCAAGCCCGCCGACGATATCGACCACGTGATCTTGGTCGGTGGGTCGACACGCATGCCCATGATCCAAGATCTGGTCACCTCCCTCACCGGCGGCAAAGAGCCGCACAAGGGCGTCAACCCCGATGAGGTCGTCGCCATCGGTGCCTCGATCCAAGCGGGGGTCCTGAAGGGGGACGTGAAGGACATCCTGCTCTTGGACGTCACGCCGCTGTCGCTGGGCGTCGAGACCAAGGGTGGCATCTTCACCAAGTTGATCGAACGCAACACGACGATCCCGACCCGCAAGTCCGAGATCTTCACCACGGCCGATGACAACCAGACCACGGTGGAGATCAACGTCCTGCAAGGTGAGGCGGAGACCGTCTCGTCGCCGGCCGTGAAGTCGCTGGGCAGGTTCCATCTGATGGGGCTCCCGCCCGCGCCGCGCGGCATGGCCCAGGTCGAGGTCGCATTCGACATCGACGCCAACGGCATCGTGAACGTCAGCGCCAAGGATCTCGCCACGGGCAAGGAACAGGCCATGACGATCACCGGTGGCACGGCATTGGGCAAGGACGAGGTCGAGCGCATGGTGGCCGACGCCGAGAAGTTCGCGGCTGAGGATCACGCCCGTCGCGAATCGGCAGAGGCTCGCAACCAAGCCGACCAGCTCCACTATCAGGTGGCGAAGTTCACCGAGGAGAACACGGACAAGATCCCGGACGCGGAGAAGACGGAACTCACCACCAAGAACGCCGAACTCAAAGCCGTGCTCGATGACGAAGCGGCCGAAGCGTCCGCCTTGACCGCGGCGGCAGACGCCGTGATGGAGGTCTACCAACGGGTCGGACAAGCCATGGTGGCCAATCAGCCGTCGACCGATCCCGACGCTGCAACCGACGACGGCCAGTCCTCAGCCGACGAGCCCTCCACCGAGGACGAGGCCGAGGACGACGTCGTCGAAGGCGAGATCGTCGACGAAGGGGAGGCGTCGTAAGTGGCTCCTCACCCCGATCACGACGAGCAAGAGCAGGAGCCGAGGATCCGCATCACCGACCGCAGGCGCTTCGCTGATCTCGATCAGGTTGAGCCGGACGCCGGTCCGCTCGAAGAGGGCGGTCTGACCGTGGGGGAAGGGTCGCCCGCGGCGGCCGAAGGCGGCGAGGTCGCGAGCGACCTGGCCAGTGCTCGAGGCGAAGCCGAGAAGTACCTCGAGCATCTGCAACGACTCCAGGCCGAGTTCGACAACTATCGCAAGCGAGTGGTGAAGGAGCAGTCCGAGCTGGCCCAGCTAGGGGCGATGCCCGTCGCCCGTCGGATGCTCGAGGTGTTGGACGACTTCGATCTGGCGCTGATGTCTGCGGACGAAGCCACCGACTACGAGCGCATCGTCAAGGGTGTCGAGTTGGTCTACGCGAAGCTGGTCGATGCGCTCAAGGCTGAAGGACTCGAGCGCATCGAAGCTCTCGGCGAACCGTTCGATCCTGAGTTCCATGAGGCGCTCCTACAGACAGGCGAAGGCGAAGGTGAACCGATCGTGGCCGACGTGTTGCGGCCCGGATACACGTTGAAAGGCCGCGTCCTGCGCCCTGCGGGCGTGCGGGTGGAGCGAAGGTAAGAGACGCCGGTTCGATCTGGGCCGGTTCATCCCGGCAGCCGAGAGGTGGTGACGTAGATGGCAGACGAGGTTCGCAGGGAATGGTTCGACAAGGACTATTACCAGGTACTCGGTGTGGCCAAGAATGCGTCAGCCGCCGAGATCAAGAAGGCCTATCGCAAGCTCGCCCAACAGTTCCACCCTGACGCCAACCCCGGCAACGCCGGTGCCGAAGAGCGGTTCAAGGAGATCTCTGCGGCCTACGACGTCGTGGGCAACGAAGAGAAACGGGCGAGCTATGACCAGGTCCGTGAGATGGGTGCCGCTGGATTCGGCGCCGGTGGGCCGAGGGGTCCCGGCGGTCAGACAGGTTGGCCTGGCGGTGGGGGACCGGGCACCCGCTACGTCAACGTCGAGGACATGGGGGATCTGGGCGACCTGTTCGGTGGATTGTTCGGCGGCGGCGCAGGGGGGCCTCGATCCCGTGGACGTGCGCAGCGACCACAACGGGGCACCGACCTGGAGACCGAAGTGCGGATCTCGTTCGAGGACGCCATGGAGGGCACGACCGTGCCGGTCAAGATCACGGGTCCGGCCGTCTGCCACTCGTGTCACGGTTCAGGAGCGGCGCCGGGGACCAGTCCGATCACGTGTCCGGAGTGCCACGGAAGTGGGGAGGTCGCGGTCGACCAAGGATTCTTCTCGATGGCCCAGCCCTGCCGACGATGCGGCGCCTCCGGGCGCATCGTGGAGACGCCGTGTCCGACGTGCAAAGGGAGCGGTTCCGAGCGTCGCTCGCGCAAGTTCCAGGTGAAGATCCCCGCGGGTGTCAAGGATGGGGCGCGCATCAAGCTGGAAGGTCGAGGTGAACCCGGACCGGCAGGTGGCAGGCCTGGAGACCTGTTCGTGCGGGTGCGCGTCCAGCCCGACCGCATGTTCGGACGCAAGGGCGACAACCTCACGCTCACGCTTCCCGTGAGCTTCCCCGAAGCCGCCCTCGGAGCCAACGTCCAGGTGCCCACGATGAACGGCCCGGTCACGCTCAAGGTGCCGGCGGGCACCCCCAGCGGCAAGACCTTCCGCATCAAAGGTAAGGGCGCACCCAGGAAGGGTGGGAACGGTGATCTGCTGGCCACCGTGGAGGTCGACGTGCCGGCCAAGCTCACCAAGGAGCAGAAGCAGCTCCTCCAACAGCTGCTGGACGAACAGACGGCCTCGCCCCGAGCGGGCCTGGGTGTGTCCTGAGGAGGGGCGAGCAACGATGGCGACGGATCGTGACGAGACGACCCAGGGAACAGATCGCTCGACCCAGCGAGCGGTGTACATCATCAGCGTCGCTGCTGAGTTGGCCGGTGTGCATCCTCAAACGCTCAGGATCTACGAGCGCAAGGGTTTGGTACACCCACAGCGCACCTCCGGCAACACCCGCCGATACTCCGATGCCGACATCGACCGGTTGCGCGCGATCCAAGCCCTCACCGACGAAGGCGTCAACCTGGCGGGGGCCAAGCGCATCATGGAGCTCCAGGGCGAGATCGCGACACTCAATCGTCAGTTGGACGGCCTTCGTGAACAGCTCGAGCGGCGCCGGGCCATCGCGATGCCCGGTAGGCGTGGCGACGAGATCGTCCCCGTGCGCTCGGTGCGTCCGCTCCCGTGGTACGGAGGGACGCCGTGACGCGGATCATCGGCGAACGCGTGACGCTGCGAGGGTTCCGGTCCGATGAGATCGACGGGCTGCTCTCGATCAGCGAGGGGTGGCCCGATGACGATGGCATCCACTGGGGATCGCGTGATCGAGACGAACTTCGTCGCAAGGTCGAGGCGTCGGGGACCTGGACCGATGTCGCGGCTCTCGACATGGCGATCGAAGCGGACGGCCGGCTGGTCGGGGAGATCCAGGCGCGACAGCCGAGGGGCGGATTGCCCCCAGGGGTGTTCGAGCTGGGGATCGAGATCTTCGCGTCGACCGATCGGGGCACGGGACTCGGCGGAGCAGCCCTGAGATCGATGGTGTCCCACCTGTTCGAGGAGGAGCAGGCGCACAGGGTGCAACTCTCGACCGATGTCGACAACGAGGGGATGCGCCGCTGCGCCGAGAGCGTGGGCTTCACCTACGAAGGCGTCAATCGAAGCTTCATGCCCACCGCGAACGGCCCCCGTGATTACGCGATGTTCGGCATGACCCGAGGTGACTTCGAGGAGGTGCGGGCACGATGGATCTGAACAAGCTCACGATGAAGTCTCAGGCGGCGCTTGCCGAGGCGCAGCAGCAGGCGACCGCTCGTAACCACCAGCTGATCGAACCCGAGCACGTGCTGATCGCTTTGCTCGCTGATCCCGAGGGCATCGTCTTCCCGCTGCTCCACCACGTCGGGGCTAACCCAGCGCACCTGCGGTCGCGGGTCGGCGAGGCGCTCGACGCTGTGCCCAAGGTCTTCACCCAAGGTGGCGAACCACCCCGGGTCAGTGCGGCCACCGCGCGTCTGCTCGAGACGGCAGGCAACGAGGCGGAGGCGCTCACCGATGAGTACATCTCCACCGAGCACCTGCTGTTGGCCATGCTCGCTTCTGGCGAGACCAAGGCAGCGGCAGTGCTGTTGGACGCCGGGCTCACCCGGGACGGTGTCCTCGCAGCACTCGCCGAGGTCCGCGGGCGTCAGCGCGTCACCAACGCGAATCCAGAGGAGACGTTCCAGTCGCTGGAGAAGTACGGCCGTGATCTGACCGAAGCCGCGCGTGCCGGCAAGCTCGACCCGGTGATCGGCCGAGACGAGGAAGTGCGTCGCACGATCCAGGTCCTGAGTCGGCGCACCAAGAACAACCCAGTGCTGATCGGCGAACCCGGCGTCGGCAAGACCGCGATCGTTGAAGGACTCGCGCAACGCATCGTCGACGGCGACGTGCCGGAGTCACTCAAGAACAAGCGCCTGATCGCGCTCGACCTCAGCGCCATGGTCGCTGGCGCGAAGTATCGCGGCGAATTCGAGGAGCGGCTGAAAGCGGTGCTGAAGGAGATCACCGATAGCGAAGGCGAGATCGTCACGTTCATCGACGAGCTCCACACGATCGTGGGCGCCGGAGCCGCTGAAGGCGCGATGGACGCCGGCAACATGCTGAAGCCCATGCTCGCACGCGGAGAACTCCGTGCGATCGGTGCTACCACGTTGGACGAGTACCGCCAGCACATCGAGAAGGATCCTGCGCTCGAGCGACGGTTCCAGCCGGTGCTGGTGGAAGAGCCGAGCGTCGAAGACACGATCGGCATCCTGCGCGGGTTGAAGGAGCGGTACGAGGTCCACCACGGC
>DATDJD010000007.1:0-2247 GCA_036520695.1 Actinomycetota bacterium | reverse complement strand
GCGGCCTACCTGGCCGACAAGCGCGAGCTGCTCGCGAGCGGTGTGGGTCGGTTCGGACTCCCGCGGCCCAAGGACCTGGGTCCCCTGCTGCTGGCGTGGGGAGCATCGCTCGCCGTGTTGTTCCTCGAACGTGACATGGGTGCGTCGCTACTGTTCTTCGGCGTGTTCGTCGTGATGCTCTGGGTCGCCAGTGGCCGCGCGAGTTACCTGTGGATGGGGTTGATCCTGTTCGTCGCGGGCGCCTATATCGGCTACCTGACGTTCGGCCATGTGCAAGCCCGGGTGGACTTCTGGTTGCACGCCCTCGATGCCGGCAAGGCGACCGACCTGGGCTTCGGTCAGATCGCACAGGGCTGGTTCGCCCTCGCGAGCGGCGGCATCGTCGGCACGGGCCTCGGACAGGGTTCGCCCACGCTGATCCCGTACGTGGGGAGCGACTTCATCTTCGCGGCGTTCGGGGAGGAATTGGGCATGATCGGCGCCGGGTCGCTGCTCCTCCTCTACCTGATCTTGATCGCGCGCGGGTTGCGCGTGGGCATGGAGCGCAGCGATGCGTTCGGCAAGTTGTTGGCGACCGGCCTGACCACGATCCTGGCGCTGCAGACCTTCGCGATCGTGGCGGGCGTCACGAGGTTGATCCCTCTCACCGGCGTGCCGCTCCCGTTGGTCAGCTACGGAGGCTCCAGCCGGGTCGCCACCTTCATCATGCTGGCCCTGTTGATCCGGGTCTCGTCCGGCCCGCTGGAGCGCACCGGTGGATAGGCGCATCCGTCGTCTTGGCATCGGGCTGGTGGCGTTGTTCGCGATGCTCTTCGCACAGCTGTCGTACGTGCAGGTGTTCGCAGCCGACGACATCAAAGCGAACGCCGCCAACGCTCGGCGCCAGATCATCGCCGAGTACAAGGTGGAAAGGGGTCTGATCCTGTCGGCCGACGGTTCGGTGCTGGCAAAGAGCGTTGAGAACCCCGACAAGGGCAGCGAGCTCCGGTTCCTACGCGAATATCCCGGCGGGGAGTTGTTCGGCCAGCTCACGGGCTACTACTCGCGCATCTACGGGCGAAGCGCCCTGGAAGAAGCGATGAACCCCTACCTGTCTGGCGACGCGCCTGAGCTGGCCATCTCCACGTTCACCGACCTGATCCTGGGTCGTCCGAAGGTGGGTGGTTCGATCAAGACGACGATCGACGCAGATCTGCAGGCGGCCGCGGAGGCCGCCCTCAACGGGCAACCGGGCGCCGTGGTCGCCACCGATCCGCGAACGGGCGACATCCTCGCGATGGTCGCCAACCCGGGCTACGACCCCAACCTGATCTCGACCGGCACCTCACGGGAGATCCAGGATGCGTGGACCGCGCTGAACGAGGACCCCGAGAAGCCGTTGGTATCCCGCGCCAAGGACGAGTTGTACCTGCCGGGGTCGACGGGCAAGCTGATCACCGCGTCTGCAGCCTTGGAGAACGGGTTCGGCCCCGAGTCCGAATGGAAGAACCCGCAGTTCCTGGATCTGCCGCAGACCTCCAACACGCTCGCGAACTTCGGCAACGCATTGTGCAACGGCGGCTCCGCGAAGGTGACGATGGCCGAGGCGTTCAAGGAATCGTGCAACGTCACGTTCGCCGAGATCGGTTTGAAGCTCGGGGCGGACGAGATGAGCGAGCAGGCGCGCCGGTTCGGTTTCTGCCCCACCGATCCGCCGGAGTTCGTGGACTGCATCGAGCCGACGATCCCGTTCGTGCTGCCGTTCCAGGAAGGCCACTTCCCCATCCCTTCCTACTTCCAGGACAACGCGCCGCTGTTGGCCTTCAGCTCGATCGGACTCGACAACGTGCTCACGAACCCGTTGCACATGTCTCTGGTCGCCGGCGCGATCGGCAACCGCGGGATCATGATGGAACCCCGGTTGGTCACCGAAGCACGAGACCAGCAGGGCCGCGTCGTTCGCAGGTTCGAGCCCGAGGAGTACAGCCGCCCTCTCACGTCGGGCCACGCCACCGACATGCGTCAGATGATGCTCGGCGTGACGCAGAGCGGGACGGCCTCCAGCGCGTTCAGTGGGTTCCCGATCGCGGTCGCGGGCAAGACGGGAACGGCCACGAACGGCGAGAGCGTCCCCCCGAACGCATGGTTCGTATGTTTCGCTCCTGCCGACGCCGATGGCGACCCGCGCATCGCTGTGGCGGTTATCGTTCTCGACGGGGGCACGTTGGAGGATGATTCGGCGACCGGTGGTGCGATCGCAGCGCCCAT
>DATDJD010000006.1:0-2019 GCA_036520695.1 Actinomycetota bacterium | reverse complement strand
GGGTACTCGTGGCGCTCCAGCGCGGTCAGGGCTTCCGCGACGTCCCGAGCGCTGTGATCGTCATCCATCTCGTCCCACGTCATGAACGAACACAGCTCGCCGTAGTCCAGCTCCAGCAGCGATGCCGGATCGAACGCGGACATCCACTGGTGCAGGTCCACGATCAGGTCGCTGATCGGTCCCAGTTCCGAACGGCGGAGCGGCACCACCGCGTACTCGGCCCGTCGGATCGCCCGCCGTGTCGTGGTCCGGTAGGTCAGCCTCGCGTGGCCGTTGCCGTCGTCATCCAGACGGCGGTCCTCGTCACCGACCAGGACGAACCACCTGATCGGCACATGCCAAGGGCTCTGGTGGCAGAAGGACACCGCGCTGGGGTCGTGACGTCGGAACCGCCGGAGATCGCGAGCCGCACGTTTGGCATCGCGCTTGGGCACGAACTGATCCCAGAGTTCCATGGGCTCGGCGTCGCGGAACGACAGCATGGCGCCGAGGACCCGAAGCCGCATGCGCCACGGGCTCACGAACGTCCGACCATCGACCACCCGGATCTCAGCATGTTCGCCTTGCGCCGACGCCAGCAGCCCCAGCTTGCCCACGGTGTGATGGTCGGCGTAGCGAGGACGGATCGACGGCGGGGGCCCGCCATCCAGCAGGTAGCGCTCCCAGTGGAGTTGCTCCCCTCGCTCGAACGCGTCGAGCGGCTGATAGAGCCGAAGGTATGCGCTGGGCACCATGGTCGCGTCCGAGTCTACGTCGGTCCGGCCGGGGACGAGCCCCGGCCACGTCGTGGGCAGGGACGAGCTCCAGCCCACTCCGTATGCTCTCGGCGTCCGAGCGGAGGAACTCGAGTTGGAAGGGACACCTGCACACTGGCACGGCACCGATGCCGTGCGCATCCTGGCTCCCGACGGCTCGTTGGTGGGCGACGCCGACGTGGGTCTCGACGGGGATGCACTCCGATCGATGCTGCGGTGGATGCTGCTAGCGCGCCGCCTCGATCGCGAGTGCATCGCGCTGCAGCGTCAAGGCGAACTGACCGTCTACCCCGGGTTCGAGGGCCAGGAAGCGGCGCAGATCGGCAGCGCGATGGCGTTGGGACCCGACGACTTCGTGTTCCCCACGTTCCGGGAACTGGCGGCGGCATTGGTGCGCGGCGTCGACCCCGTCACCTACCTCGCCTACCACCGTGGTACGTGGCACGGCGGCCCGTACGATCCGCTCGCGACTCGCTTCGGTCCGATCTGCATCCCGGTCGCGACCCAGATCGTGCACGGCGTCGGCCACGCGATGGGCCAACGGCTCGACGGTCTGGACGCCTGCACCCTCGCGTACTTCGGCGACGGCAGCGCCAGCGAAGGCGACTTCCACGAAGGGGCGAACCTTGCGGGTGTCTTCAAGGCACCCGTCATCTTGTTCTGTCAGAACAACGGCTGGGCCATCAGCGTGCCCACCGCCCAGCAGACGGCGGGAGAGATCTGGAGGCGCGCCGAAGGTTACGGGTTCCCGGGGATCCGCGTGGACGGCAACGACGTGCTGGCGGTGTACCGGGCCACGAAGGAGGCCGCCGACCGTGCCAGAGCGGGCGGCGGTCCCACGTTGATCGAGGCACTCACCTATCGCATCGGGGCGCATTCGACGGCCGATGATCCGAGCCGCTATCGTGACGACGCCGAGGTCGAGATGGCTCGAGCGTTCGATCCCATCGCGCGGTTCAGGACGTGGCTCGCGGCCGAAGGCCTCGTTGACGACGCCACCGTCGAGACCTGGGACCGGGAGGTCGACGCCGAGGTCCTCGCGATCCGCGAAGGCGTAATCGCTCAGGTCGCACCGCCCGTGGAAGCGATGTTCGACCACACCTACGCGGCACCGACCAAGCAGTTCGAGCGCATGCGCGGGGAGGCGCTGGGTGACTGAGTTCACGATGTCGGGCGCACTCAACACCGCCCTGCGAGACGCGCTCCGAGAGGATCCACGGGTGTTGGTCTTCGGGGAGGACGTGGGTCGCTCAGGGGGAGTCTT
>DATDJD010000005.1:0-3461 GCA_036520695.1 Actinomycetota bacterium | reverse complement strand
CGCGACCGTCCCCGCCGTGATGCTCACGGACACGGTGAGGACGTAGTCGGTCAGGATCGCCGCACCTGCAACCAGACCGGGGATCGTGCCCAGGTTCTCGCGCGCCACGATGTAGGAACCGCCACCCATGGGGTAGGCACGCACGGTCTGGCGGTATGAGGTGACCACGATCGTGAGCAGCAACGCGACCGCGATCGCCAACGGGATCTTGAAGCTGAGCGCACCGGCACCTGCGAGCACCAGTACGAGCATCATCTCTTCGGTGGCGTAGGCGACCGACGACAAGGGGTCAGATGAGAAGACCGGAAGCGCCAGGAACTTCGGCAACAACTGGTGGTCGGCCTTGTGGCTCGCCAGCGCACGGCCCACCAGCAACCGCTTGAAGCCGTCGACGAAACCTCCGCCGGGGTCGGTCGTATGGTCTGCCATCGAGGTCAGTTCGCCTCGGCGACCCAGCGGTAGCCCACACCGGGTTCGGTCACGATGAGCGCGGGAGCCTGTGCGTCGTCGCCGAGCTTCTTCCGCAGCGCACGCACATAGGTGCGCAGGTAGGTGGTCTCGGTGCCGTAGCCCTGGCCCCACACCTTGCGCAACAGCCATTGGTGGGTCAACAGCTTGCCCGGGTTGGTCACCAAGGCTTCCAATAACCCGTACTCGGTGGGCGTCAGATGGATCTGTTCACCGTCCCGGGTCACCAATCGGCGCGCCAGGTCCACCTCCAGTTCGCCGAAGCGTTGCACGGGGAGCGTGGGCTCTTCGGGCTGCTTGCGGCGCATCGCCGCGCGCGCGCGGGCCAGCAGCTCTTCCATACCGAACGGCTTGGTGACGTAGTCATCGGCGCCTGCGTCGAGAGCGGCCACCTTGTCGGTTTGCCCCTCACGCACCGAGAGCACGATCACCGGGACATCGGAGAACGCCCGGACCCGGCGGATCACCTCCGTCCCGTCGATGTCCGGCAGACCCAGGTCGAGCAGCAGCAGGTCGGGATCTTGTTCGGCGGCGCCGACCACCCCTTCCTCGCCGGTCCCGACGGTCGAGACCTGATAGCCGTGGGCTTCCAAGCTGGTCCGCAACGCTCTGCGGATCTGTGGTTCGTCGTCGACCACCAGCACCAAGCTCACTCGGCGTCCTCCTGCTCCGGCGCATCGGGGGTTGCGGACGCGGGGGGTGGCGCCTTCGCCGGATCGTCGACCGGGATCTCGAACACGACCGCCGTCCCACCCGCAGGAGCACCCTCGATCCAGACACGCCCACCATGCGCGGTCACGATCGCGTTGGTGATCGCGAGGCCCAGCCCGCTGCCGGGGGTCTCCGGACTGCGTTCCCCGCGGTAGAAGGCTTCGAACACGCGCTCTCGATCCTCCTCGGGAACACCGGGCCCTTGATCGACCACGCGAACCTGCGCACGGTCACGGAACACCGTCGCCGTCACCTGCACCGTGGACCCGGGTGGCGAGTACCGAGCCGCGTTCTCCAGCAGGTTCGTCAACACCTGATCCATCTGCACCCCGTCGACGGGGACATCGGGCAGGTCATCGCGGATCAGGAGCTCCACGGTGACATGCTGGAGGCGTGGTCGCATGCGAGCCACCACGGCCTCGAGGGTTTCATCCAGGGACGAGTCGCTGCGAACCGGGCTGAGCGCCCCTGCCCTGATCCGCGCTAGATCCAAGATGTTGCCGACCAGACGGTTGAGACGGTCGGTCTCCTCCAAGATCGTGGTCAGGAGCTCAGATTCCTGATCGGCGTCGTAGTCGACGCTGGGATCCAGCAGGCTCGTGACGCCAGCCTTGATCGAAGCGAGGGGGGTCCGCAGATCGTGGGTCACCGAGCTGAACATGGCAGCACGCAGCTGATTCGTTTCTGCATCCAATTGCGCCATGCGCGCGCGGGCGTCGAGCCGTGCGCGATCCAGCGCCGCGGCAGCCTGTTTCGCGGCGGCCTCCAGCAGCACCAGCTCGTCCGCGGTGAACGCTCGACCACCCTTCGGACGTTCCACCCGCAAGGTGCCGAACGCCACGGTACCGGCGACCAACGGCACGACTGCATCGGGACCACCGGGCGTGACCTCCGGACGGGCCGAGCGAGCGATCAACTGGGTTCCATCCAGCTCCACGGTGATCTCGCTCTTGGACAAGCCGAACGGCTCCAGCAGTACCGAGGCGAAATCGTCGAGCACTCGGTCGGGCACTTCACCGGAGAGAAGCTTGGTCGACAGGTAGCCCAACAACCGCGTTTCGCGCTCCCGTCGTGCCGCTCTCGCGCGGTCGTCGGCAGCGCCTCCCACCAGCAGCCCCACCACCATGGCGACCGCCAAGAACACGATGGCGGTCACGATCTCTTCCGTACCGTCCAGCCGCAGGCGGAATCGCGGGGAGCCATAGAGGAACGGGAGCGCCAGCGACGAAAGGAGCGCGGCGACGAGCCCTCCGTACAACCCACCGGCCACGGCCGCGATCACGATGGCGAGCAGGAACAACGCGATCGCCGCGGCCGGCCCGGTCCGACTGAGCGGGATCGACGCCAAGGCGGCGGCGACCGGGGCCACGACGGCGAAGAACAGCCCGCGCGGCGTCAGGCCGCGCCACGAACGACGGTCGGTATCGGAGGGTGCCTGCACCATGTCCGGCCAATGGTGCCACGCGCGCGCGGTCAGGCAGGGCTTTCACGCGATCTTCACGCCGCGCGCACGATCCTTCACGCCCCGCTCACACGACCCGGACGATGCTGTGGACGTCGGAGCAAGTCCCTTTCCTCCGAGATCTCGCCCGGAGGCCCACCGGTTGCCCTCCAGCCCGGTGGACCTCCGGGCACCGTCCTTTTCAGGGTCCTCCCCGCGTTTGAACACCCAAGAGCACAACCCTGCTGACGGGGGCTCCGTGGGGCACGCGCCGTCGGCAGCGCTTCCCTCGCTCGCTCGCCTGACGGCTCGCATTCGCTCAGTCCAGATGCAGCCTCTGGCGCGACCCCACGGATTGACCACCACCGGCCGTATGCGCGTCGGCACTCCATCGCGCGTGGGTCTGGAGCGGCACACGGCGTGACCGACGCAGGATCCGGGCGCCGTCCGGAGGACTGCATCTGGACTGAGCGAAGCGAGCCGTCAGGCGAGCGAGAGAGGGAAGCGCAGGCCGCAGGACGGTCCCGGAGCCTCCCCGCCAGGTAAAGATGGTTCTCAAGACCCACTACACATCAGCGCTAAGAAGACGTGAAGGTTGCCCAACGTTGGGTGCCAGCCTCAAGGCGGCTGGGTAGGCTACGCGGCGATGAAAGTCATCATCATGGGGTGCGGGCGTGTCGGGTCCGAACTGTCCGATCAACTGGCCGGAGAGCACGAGGTCACGATGATCGACAAGGATCCAGAGGCATTCTTCCGCTACCCCCCCGGCGACGGCACACGCACGGTCGTGGGTCTGGGGTTCGACCGCGACGTGCTGGAAGAGGCCGGCATCAAGGACGCC
>DATDJD010000004.1:0-15350 GCA_036520695.1 Actinomycetota bacterium | reverse complement strand
TCGTGCCGGCACGATTCGACATGCGGCGACCTCGGGAGGTCATGGAGGCGCTCTACTTCGGCACCCTGGATCCGGACCGGCTCGCCGAACTCGCGCCCACCGTCTTCCACGCTGCGCGCGACGGTGACGCCGTGGCGCAATCCCTGGTCGATCGCCAAGCCGACGAGATCGCGATCATGGCCACCGCTGCCATCCGTCGCCTGGGCATGCGTGCGTTGGAGGTTCCAGTGGTGCTCGGTGGGGGCATCTTCCGCACCGACGATCGTGCGTTCTTCGAGCGGATCCATGCCGGCATCCATGCGGTTGCCCCCGACGCGGTCGTCACCGTGCTCACCGATCCACCGGTGATCGGCGCTGTCCACCTAGGGCTCGATCGATCGAAGGCGACCCGCGCCGCCCACCGGCGAGCGGGCGCCGCCTTGACCCATACACGTCTGTCCGCACACACTCACCGCCGACGGAAGGAGCCATCCCATGGCGCAGATCGTCCTTGAGCACGTGTCGAAGGTGTTCGGTGATGAGGTGATCGCCGTCAACGACGTGTCGTTGGAGATCGGCGACGGTGAGTTCATGGTGTTGGTGGGGCCATCCGGTTGCGGGAAATCCACGATCCTGCGGATCCTGGCCGGTCTCGAGGACGTGACGGAGGGCGAGATCTCGATCGGGGGACGCCAGGTGACCGACCTTCCACCCAAGGATCGCGACATCGCCATGGTGTTCCAGAACTACGCCCTGTACCCCCACATGACGGTGGAACAGAACCTCGGGTTCGGCCTCAAGTTGCGCAAGACACCCAAGGCCGATCAGAAGGCGCGGGTCGACGACGCCGCCAAGATCCTCGGCTTGGACCCCCTCATGCAGCGCAAGCCCGCCGAGCTCTCTGGAGGTCAACGGCAGCGGGTCGCCATGGGTCGCGCGATGGTGCGCGAGCCCCAGGCCTTCCTCATGGACGAGCCTCTCTCCAACCTGGACGCGAAGCTCCGGGTCCAGATGCGAGCCGAGCTTTCGCGGCTCCACGATCGCCTGCAGACCACCACGATCTACGTCACCCACGACCAGGTCGAGGCCATGACCCTGGGCCATCGGGTCGCGGTGATGAAGGACGGACTGTTGCAGCAGGTCGACGCGCCGCAACACCTGTACAACCGCCCGGCCAACCTCTTCGTGGCTGCCTTCATCGGATCCCCTCCGATGAACCTGGTTGAGGCGAAGGTCACCGGCGACACCGTGAGGTTCGCCGGCTTCTCGATCCCGCTCGGGTCGCGGCCTGGTCTCGAGTCCCTCGAGGGTCGCACCGTGATCCTGGGGATCCGACCTTCCGACATGGAAGACTGCAGCGTCTGGGACGCCGGCGCGCTCCCGGTCATCGAGGTCCCCGCGGAGGTCACCGAGGAGCTCGGCTCGGAGGTGAACGTCATCTTCGCCATCGATGCACCACCGCTGCTGACCGAGGACACGATCGCTGCGGCCAGCGACGAAGGCGACCTCGATACGATCCCACTCATCGCCGACACTATGGATCGCACCCGATTCTGCGCGAGGGTGGACTCTCGTTCGAAGTGCCGACCCGGGGACACGATCCGCTTGTCGCTCGATCCCGCGCGGTTCCATTTCTTCGACCCCGAGACGGGACTTGCGATCGCGGCGCGCGAACCCGCAGCCTCGAAGACCTAGACCTGTATACCTGCGTCGCTGGTGGGGAGCCAACACTCCACCGATGTACCCGACCCAGGCGAGCTGGTGATCCGACACCACCCACCCATCAGCTCCGCGCGTTCGACCATCGTGAGCAGGCCGAGATGTCCAGGCTCCGGATCGTCCAGACGCCGGGTGTCGAACCCCGCCCCGTCATCGTCGATACGAACGCACATGCCCTGGCCCTCGGATCGCATCGTCACGCCCACCGTGCGGGCACCCGCGTGCTTCCTGACGTTCGAGACCGCCTCCTGGGCGGTGCGGTAGAGGATCGCACGGAGCTCGGGTTCGGGTTCGGTCTCGAGCTCGTCGACCACCCGGTGGTTCCATCCGGTGCCGGTTGCGGTGTGATCGAGGTACTGCGTGAGAGCGACCACGATCCCCTCTCGATCGAGGGCGACCGGTCGAAGTTCGAAGAGCAGCGAGCGGAGGCGTTCGATCGAGGTCCGCACAGTTTCCTGGATCGCCTGCAGTTCCCCCGGATCGACCGGAGCGCTTCGTTCGGCCAACAGCGCCAACCGCAGATCGATCGCGCTCATCACCTGGATCGGGTCGTCATGGATGTCCGCAGCGATGCGGCGGCGTTCCTGCTCCTGCGCACCTTCAAGTCGTTGGGCGAGATCGCGTCGCTCCTGGATCGTCCGACGAAGGACCTCCAGGCTCCAGCGGAGTTTCTCCTCCGCTTCCTTCTGAGGGGTGATGTCGGTCATGACCCCACGCCAGTGCGGGCGTCCGCCTTCTTCCGAATACATCGCCTCGTCGTGGAGCCACAGGTAGCGACCGTCCTTCGTGCGCATGCGGTACTCCGAGACGAACGGTTCACCCTTCTCGTTGGAACGATCGTTCTCCGCCTTCACCCTCTCGACGTCGTCGGGGTGGATCTTCTGGAGCCACAGATCCGGGGTGGTGCCCCATTCCTCCACCGAGTAGCCCAGCAACTGGACCGACTGCGGACTCGTGAACCAATTCGTGGACCATTCATCGGGGTAGTCGACGTAGAGGACGGCAGGGATCCCCTCGACGAGCGCCTTATAGACGTCGAATCCGGGGCCGAACGCGGTCTCGTCGCGGGATGCCATGGACCAGTTCACAGACGGCTGATGATCCCGGCGAGCAACGAGACCCGCGGCACGACGCTCGTGAGGTCGAGCCACTCGGCGGGCGCGTGGTCGTCGCCACCGATCGGACCAAGCCCGTCGATCGTTGGCGTGCCGGCGGCGCTGGTCGTATTGGCGTCGGACGCGCCACCCGTGGCCGCGTCCCTCAGTTCGAAACCCAGTTCGCCTGCGATCTCGATGGCGAGCGAGGCGAGGCGGGCTCCTCCCTCCTTCTTCTCCATCGGCCGGTGCCAGCTGTTCGCGACGACCTCGACCTTGACGTCGGGCACGACCGTGTCGGCACACAGCCGCGCGATCTCAACCTCGGCGGCCTCAAGGGTCTCGAGCTCGGGCGAACGCAGGTCGACCTGCAGGATGCATCGTTCCGGCACGACGTTGGTTCGGGTCCCCCCGCGCGCCACGCCGACGTTCACGGTGACCCCGGGCCAACGCCCGTTCAGCCCCTGCAGCTCGATGATCGTGTGCGCGGCTTCGACCAGAGCGTTGGCACCCTTCTCCGGTTCGACACCCGCATGCGCCGCTCGACCCACGATCTCGATCGTGTAGTCGGTAATCCCTTTGCGCGCACTCACGATGTCGCCGTTGGCACGGGCGCCCTCCAGCACGAACGCCACATCGTGTTCGGGCGCCAGCGATCGGATCACCGGTCCGGAGAAGTGCGACCCGATCTCTTCGTCGGGGTTGCACACATAGGTGATGTGCCCGAACCCCTCGAAACCCGCCGCCTGCAGCACCTCGGTGGCGACGAATCCCGTCAGGAGCCCACCCTTCATGTCTGAGACGCCGGGCCCCCGAGCGATGTCACCATCGATCGTGAATGGCCGCTCGGCCACCGTCCCATCGTCGAAGACGGTGTCCATATGCCCGACCAACAACACGCGTGGACCGCCAGAGCCTCGGAGGGTGCCGATCACGAGATCGCCCAGCTGGGCCTCGCCTTCGACCGGCTGATGAGGACGCCGTTCGACCTCCCACCCGTTCGCTCGGAACCGTGCCTCGCACAGATCCGCGATGTGGTTGACGCCTGCCGGCGAATACGAACCACAATCCACGTTGACCATCGCTTCCAGGTCGGCGACGAACCCGTCGTAGCGTGCTTCGGCGAGGTCTCGCAAGGCGTGGACGTCCATGGGCCTGACGCTAGCATGGTCGCTTCAACCCCGACGGGAGGGACCAGTGGTGCGAACGGCACAGGCGGCGATCGTCGATCGCCGCGGCGGGACTGCCACCATCGAACCGATCACGGTGGACGACCCGGGGCCCGGCGAGGTCCTGGTCCGGCTGGCGGCGAGCGGCGTGTGTCACAGCGATCTGTGGGCGATCGAGAACGGCAACTGGGGTGACGTCGCTTGGCCCTTCTACTTGGGTCACGAGGGCGCCGGCATCGTGGAGCAGGTCGGGGACGGCGTCACCACGATGGCGGCCGGCGATCGGGTCGTGCTGTCGTGGGCGGTCCCCTGCGGCCGGTGTCGTCAATGTCTGCGCGGCGTGCCGCGTCGATGTGGCCACGAGTTGGTCCAGCCACCCCGCCTGCACCGAGATCGAGACGGGGGTGCGCTGACCGGAGTCCTGTTCTGCGGCACCCTGGGCACGCACACGGTCGTGACCGAAGCCCAGGCGATCCGTATGCCCGACGAGATCCCGCTCTCTCGGGCATGCCTGCTGGGGTGCGGTGTCTCCACCGGCGTCGGGGCCGCGATCCAAACCGCGCAGGTGTGGCCGGGCGCCACGGTCGCGATCATCGGCCTGGGCGGCATCGGTCTGGGCGCCTTGCAAGGGGCGCTGATCGCCGGCGCGACCCGCGTGATCGCGGTCGACGTCGCGCCGGCGAAACTCGAGTGGGCGACCGGGTTCGGCGCCACCGACGTGGTCGATGCGAGCCAGGTCGACGCCGTGCACGCGGTACACGAGCTCACCGATGGAGGCGTCGACATCGCGTTCGAAGCGGTGGGCCGAGCCGAGTGCGTGAGCCAGGCTGTCGCGATGCTGGCGTACGCGGGTACGGCTGTGGCGATCGGCGTGCCGCCCATCCCCAGCGAGGTGACGCTCGACTGGAACGGCGGCCCGACATCCGCCTACACGCACAAGTCGAGCCTGCTGATCAGTGACGGCGGCGATCCGCTCCCCGATCAGGACTTCCCTCAGATGGCGCAGTGGTACCTGGACGGGCGCCTCGACCTGGACGCCATGGTGACCCGGGAGCTTGGATTCACCGATCAGGATCTCACCGAGTCGTTCAGGGCGATGCTGGCCGGTGAGGTGATCCGCTCCGTCGTGATCTTGGATGCCGATGCTGCAGGCTGAGATGAACTGGGTCTGGATGATCGGCGCCCCGGGGGTACGTCTGTGTCTGGGGATCTTCTTCCGGATGCGGATCGAGGGACTCGACAACGTCCCCACGAGCGGTCGGTTCGTGGTGGCGCCCAACCATGTGAGCGTGCTCGACGGACCGACGACGTCGGCCATCGTCGGCACCCATCTGCGCAGAGCCACCAGGAACCTGATCGCTGCCGAGATCTTCCACGGCATCCGAGGTTGGATCCTTCGGCAGGCCAACCAGATCCCGGTCCGACGCGGCAAGGGCGACACCGGTGCGCTCGATGCAGCGGTCGAGGCACTCGAGCACGGCAGCGTCGTCGGCATCTTCCCCGAGGGCCGGGTCAGCAACGACCCGTGGCAAGGGTTCCAGTACATCCGCTCCGGCCTCACGAGGATCGCGCTCCCGACCACATCGCCCGTCGTGCCCGTGGGGATCTGGGGCGCCCAGACGATCTGGCCTCAGCCGGGCGTCGATCGCCGGGCTCTCTTCCGACGTCCTCCGATGGCGGTCGTCTTCGGATCTCCACTGGTACCGGTGCCCGGCGAGATCCCGTCGGAGTTCCGAGATCGCTACCGCCAGGCGCTGCACCAGGTGGTGGATCGAGCGCGGTCACTCGCGGGTGATCCTCGAGAGGCGGCGGAATCGTGAGCGAAGGTACGGACAGCCCGTGGGTTCGGCAGTCACGATCGACGGCATACGAGAACCCCTGGATCGTGGTGCATCACGATGAGGTCACTCGCCCCGATGGCTCGCCGGGCATCTATGGGGTCGTGCACTTCCGCGCCCGCGCCGTCGCGGCCGTCGTGCTCGACGAGCACGATCAGGTGCTGTTGGTCGGCCAGTACCGCTACACGCTGGATCGCTACTCCTGGGAGATCCCCGAGGGCGGCAGCCCGTTCCAGGAGAGCCCCCTCGCCGGCATCCAGCGTGAGCTCGCCGAGGAGACGGGCTACACGGCTGCCCGGTGGCGAGAGTTGATCGGGTTCACGATCTCGAACTCGGTCACCGACGAAGTCGGGATCGCCTTCGTCGCCACCGACCTCACCGAGGGACCGGCCGACCCCGATGCCACCGAAGACCTGCAGATGCGGTGGGTTCCCTTCGACACAGCGCTCTCCATGATCGGATCAGGCGAGATCCACGACGTGATCAGCCAGGCGGCGCTCCTGGCGTGGGCGCGGGAACGCCCGAGCTGACCTCTTCGGGCAACCAGAACCATCGCAAGCCCGCGAAGTCCTCGCCCACGCCGCCGACCGGGACGTCCCCCCGCTCGATCACAGCGGAGTCATCGAGGAGGTCTCGGGCCACGTCGAGATAGGCGCAGAGCCGATCTTCGCCCTCATGGTGACGCCGGCTCTCGAACCGAAGGCCATGATCGTCGTACCGGACGTCGGTGAGCGACATCGGCGGCTCCGGCTGCCCGTCCCGATGGAACCAGCGACCCGTGGCCGGATCGAACCGGTAGCGGGGCAGGAGTTTCCAGCCGCTGCGAGCGACCAGATCGACCGCGTCCAGCACATAGTCGAACTCGGTGTCGGTGAGGAAGTAGTTGAAGCTCACCCGCACCCAGCCCGGCTTGATCCCTTCGCAGCCTCGCGCGATCTCTCGCTCGAACGCGTGCGAGGTATCGAGATCGATCCCGAGCAGGCGATGGCCATACGGACCGGCGCACGAACATCCACCGCGGGACTGGATCCCGAACAGATCGTTCAGGATCGAGACGATGGCCTCGTGGTGGACGTACCGCTGGCCATGACGGATCACGAACGACACGATCGAGAGCCGAGGAAGATCGTGGTTGCCGAGGATCTCGATCGAAGGGTTCTGTTCCCACCGGTGCATCGCTCGATGGACGAACGACGATTCGCGCTCGCGGATCGCTTCGACCCCGACCGCCTGCTTCAGCTGGAACACCAGACCGGCTCGGATCGATCCCACGATGTCGGGGGTCCCACCTTCCTCACGACGTTCGATGTCGTCGACGTACCGGTGGTCCGTCGGGTTGACGTAGGCGACCGTGCCGCCGCCCGGGACCAGTGGTACCGGGTTGGTGAACAGCTCCCGGCGGGCGACCAACACCCCCGGCGTACCCGGGCCACCCATGAATTTGTGCGGTGAGATGAATACGGCGTCGAGATGCGATCCGTCCGCGCCGCCTCCCTGCATGTCGATAGCGACGTAGGGCGCCGCCGCCGCGTAGTCCCAACACGCGATCGCTCCATATGCATGCATGATCGTGGAGATCGCGGCGACGTCGCTCTCGATCCCGGTGACGTTCGACGCCGCGCTGAAGCTGCCGATCTTCCGCGGGCGGTCTGCGTGGGCCGCCAGCGCAGCCTCCAGGGCATCCAGGTCGATCCGCCCATCGGCGTCCTCGGGCACCGTGACCACATCGGCGACGGACTCGCGCCACGGGAGTTCGTTGGAGTGGTGTTCGTACGGGCCAACGAACACGACCGGACGTGATGGATCATCGCGCGCGCGATCGTGATCCTCCGTGGCTCCGGAGCGACGCAGGCCCAGGCACCCGATGAACGTGTTGATCGCCCCGGTGGACCCCGAGCCGCAGAACAGCACCACGTGATCTGTGGGATCGGCGCCGACCCCTGCGCGGATGATGTCCCTCGCCTCTTCGCGGAACCGCGTGGTCTGCGAACCGGTGCCGCTGGACTCGGTGTGGGTATTCGCATAGAGCGGCAGGACGGCATCGCGGATCATGTCCTCGATGAATCCGAGCGAACGTCCCGACGCTGTGTAGTCCGCGTAGGTAACGCGTCGGAGGCCGAAGGGAGTCGCGATCGCCTCGTCCTCGCCGATCACGCCGCGACGGACCGCCTCGATCAGCGGGATGCGAGGGAGCGGGTCTCCGTCTTGTTCGACCATCTCCGGCATCGTAGCGCCGGCAACGCGAAGGGCCGACCCGAAGGCCGGCCCTTGACGTGTGATGCTGTGAGCGTCGGCTGGGTCAGCCCAGCGCGACCGCTGTGATCAGGTTGGAGTCACGCAGCTTGCGCAACGCCTCGCGCTCGATCAAGCGAACACGTTCACCGGAGAGGCCGAGCACCTTGCCCGTCTCGCGCAGGCTGAGCGGCTGGCCGTTCTCCAGCCCGTACCGCAGCGCCACGACATGACGTTCGCGCTCATCCAGCACTCGGTCAACGGCGCCACCGATCTCCTCGCGGAGCAGGGCGTCCTCGACCTCGTTGAACGCGGCGTCGGAATCGACCTCCTCGATCAGGTCGCCGAGCTCGGTGTCCTCGCCCACGGGCGACTGCAGGGACAGCGGCTCACGGCGCCCCATCTCGGTGAGGTCGTCGATCTCCTCGACCGTCGTGTCGAGTGCCTTCGCCAGTTCCTCGCGGCTGGGCTCGCGACCCATGGACTGCGCGAACTGGAACCGCGTGCGGTTGAGCTTGCGCAGCCGGTCGTGGATGTGGACCGGCAGACGGATCGACCGCGAACGGTCCGCGATGGCTCGGGTGATGCCCTGGCGGATCCACCACGTGGCGTACGTGGAGAACTTGAACCCACGACGCCAGTCGAACAGCTCGACGGCGCGCATCAGCCCGATGTTGCCTTCCTGGATCAGGTCGAGCAGCGGCAGACCCTGGCCCTGGTACTTGCGAGCCACGGACACCACCAGTCGGAGGTTGGCCATGATGAACCGCTGGCGGGCGGCCTCGGCTTCGCGCACCTCGCGGCGCGCCTTGGCGATGCTCTTCTCAGACCGCAGGCGGCCGGCACGGAGGCGTTCCTCGCCCTCCTTGCCCGCCTCGATGGTCATGGCGAGCTCGACCTCTTCCTCCTTGGTCAGCAGCGGCTCACGCGCTGCCGCCTCGAGGTAGAGGCGCAGATCGTCGGCGTCGTCGGTCCCCAGGGGACGCGCAGGCTCCGGCACTTCGTATCACACTCCTGTCCGAGGTCCGCCGACCGCCGGGCGCGGCACGGAAGCTCCTCGGGAACTCGGGTTCCTCGGTCGTTCGGTAGTACTGACGGTGCTGTACAACACGGCCGCAGGGGAGGTGGGCGCGCGGAAAAAACGCCTTGGCAGCCGCTCATCGGCATGGTAAGGGGTCCTTGGCACGTTTGTAAAGCTCAGGCTACGTGAAGGTCTTGTGAAGAGCTTCACGAACACGGCCACCATCTGTCCTCCCGCTGCTCTGCCCTTCAACACCCCGGGGAGAAGAAACCTTCCCGGCCTGGGTAGCCTGAGCCCATGACCGATCAACTCCCCGAGCTCTCGTTCCTCGATCTCGACGGGCCCGTCGCCTATCGGTCATGGGATGGCCCTGACGACACCACATTCGTCCTGGTGCACGGGCTGGGTGGATCCCACCTCAATTGGCTCCCTGCCGCCCCCGGTCTCTCGCGCCTGGGCAGGGTGCTCGCGTTGGATCTTCCCGGTTTCGGCTGGTCGCCTCGCGATGGCAGAGGGTCCGGCTTGATGGACGAACGCCGTGCGCTGTCCAGGTTCATCGCCGAGAAGCGCACCGGACGGGTGGTCGTGTGCGGCAACTCGCTCGGCGGCGCGATCGGGGTGCTCCAAGCGGCCGTCGAACCGGACACGGTGGATGGCTTGGTCCTCACCGGTTCGGTCTTCCCGTGGGTGCGAGGTGCCCCGCGTCCCCACCCAGCCGTGATCGCTGCCTTCGCTGTGTATGGACTGCCCGCGGCGGGCGATCGATTCGTCCAGGCGAGGGTTCGCCACCTCGACCCGGAGCGCATGGTCCGGATGGGGTTGCGCATGGTGACCGCCGACCCCTCTTCGATCCCACCCGAGCTGGTGACCATGAATGTCGACCTGGCGACGATGCGCGCAGGTGATCCCGACGCGCCCCAAGCCTTCGTCGATGCGGCGAGGTCGCTCCTGCGACTGGGCAAGCGCAACGATGTCGCGGCACGCACGTTGGGCCGACTACGGTGCCCCGTCTTGGTGCTGCACGGACGCCGCGATCGTTTGGTGCCTGTCGCGTTCGCGGAGCGGGCGCTGGATGCCCATCCCGACTGGCGGGGCCGGATCTTCCCAGACCTGGGTCATGCACCGCAGATGGAAGCGCCGGATCGATGGGTCGCTGAGGTAGAGGATTGGTGCCGCGTGCTACTTCCGCCCACGTGACGCGGCGGTCTTCTCCAACTCGTCGATCGATGTTTCGATCCCCCTGGCGAGGACGTCGATATCGGGGGTGGCGTCCCAGTCGCCCGTGAGCCCGAACGCCATCGTTCCGGCGAGACTCGTGCAGGCGATCGACAGCCCGCACTTCTCGCCCAGCGGCATCGCCGGATAGTTCGCCACGAGCGGCGCTCCCGCCAGGTACATGGGCACCTGGGGCGCCGGCACGTTGGACACGACCAGGTTGAACCAGTGTCCACGCGAGACGAGCCGGGCGGCCATGGCGTGCAGGGCGGGAGGTGAATACGCACCCAGGCCGATGATGGAGTCGGCGCTGACCGCCATCGAGCTGTCCTTCAGCTGCCTGGTCGCGGCACGCACCCGGCGAAATCGTGAGCTGGGCAGCATCGCCCCAACCGGGATGTCCACGAACGCAGGGGCCACGCGGTTGCCCACATCACCTCGTTCGGCCCGGGAGCGCACCGACACCGGCACCAAGACGCGGAGGGTCCTGCCTTTCGTGGGTTCGTCACGTGCCTTCAAGAGCTCGTGCAATCCTCCGGCGACGGCAGCGAGCACGACGTCGTTGACCGTGCCACCCAACTCGTTCTTCACCTCGCGGATGCGGTCGAACGGCGACTCGGCGATCGAGAACCGACGAGCCGGTCCGATCTCAGCGTCGAAGGGGCCGGCCGGCGGAGCACCCATGCCGATGACGTCTCGCACGCCCGACATCGTCTGGGTCACGCTGGCCATGGTTCGCTGCGGTGCCCCAACCGCTTGCCCGAGGGCCTCCAACGGGTGCAGCAGCATGTCCTGGAACGCGTCACGCATGAGTTCCTGCGAGCCAGGAGGCTGCTCGGGGACCCATGGGGTCCTGGCGGGGGGGCCGAGACCGGCGTCTGGCGCCAGGTCGAACAACGCCGACGCGATCAACATGCCTGATATCCCGTCGGCGAGGGCATGGTGCATCTTCAGCAGGACGGCCGTACGGTGGTGTGCGAGGCCTTCGAAGACGTAAAGCTCCCACAGAGGCTTCGAGGGATCGAGCTGACGCGACAACACCCGACCCACGGCCCGCTCTAGCTGGAACCGGCCGCCCGGTGAGGGCAAGGCCGAACGCCGAAGATGGAAGTCCAGATCGAAGTGCACGTCGTCGACCCACAACGGTCGCGCGAGATCCCCGGGCACCCTCAACACCCGTTGGCGAAGCCGTGGTGCCAGGTGCAATCGCGCTTGGACCACGCGCACGACATCGTCGTAGGTGAGCGGACCGTCGGGGCGAGGATCCAACACCGACACACCTGCGACGTGCATGTGCATCGAGGGACGTTCCAGGTAGAGGAAGCTGGCGTCCAGGCTGGAGAGGCGTTCAGGAGGCATGGTGGTATCGAGACTACCCCCTCTCGTCTTGATCCATCGTTCGTGACCGGGCGCGCGGGTCCCGGGTGCTAGGGTGCGGCGCGATGGGTGCCGGTCGCAGACTCGCGATGATCCCGGCCGTGCTGTTCGCCGCCTCGCTGGCCGCATCCATCGTGACGCCCAGCGTCGCGGTCGCCGAGGAGTACGGGGCGTCGGTGAGCGCGATCGACAACGTATTCGGCCCCAACGTGGTACGTGTGCAGCCGGGCGACGTGGTCGAGTGGAGCATGGACGGCCGCACCGCCCACACGGTGCAGGCCGACGACGGTTCGTGGGACTCGGGCAACCTGGAGCCCGGCGTCGAGTTCGAGCGGACCTTCGACGAGCCCGGCGTGTTCACCTACTTCTGCAAGTACCACGGGAAACCCGGTATCGGCATGGCCGGCACGGTGCTGGTGGGAGACGTGGCACTGCCAGGCGCCACGAGCGGGACGGGGCCTGACCGTGAACCGGTACCCAGCGGGTTCGCCGACACCGTTCGGGTACCGCAGGACGAACCCACGATCCAGGAAGCAGTGGATGCCGCTGAACCCGGTGGCATGGTGCTGATCGCTCCAGGTGTGTACCGAGAAGCGGTCACGGTGACGACACCCTTCATCACGATCCGGGGCATGGATCGCAACCGCACGATCATCGATGGAACGTTCGAACGGGCGATCGGCATCCACGTCATCGAAGCCGACGGGGTCACGATCGAGAACCTCACGTCGCGCAACCACCTGCTCAACGGATTCCAGTGGACCAGCGTGCACGGCTACTGGGGCTCGTACCTGACCGCGTACAACAACGGCGACTACGGGATCTTCGCCTACGACTCGGACTGGGGGCAATTCGATCGGTCGTACGCGAGCGGCTCACCCGATTCCGGCTTCTACATCGGCCAATGCGACCCGTGCCATGCCGTCATCACTGACGTGCTGGCCGAGCACAACGCGTTGGGGTTCAGTGGGACGAACGCGAGTGGCGACCTCGCGATCGTGAACAGCGAGTGGCGCTCCAACATGGCAGGCATCGTGCCGAACACGCTGGACTCCGAGGAATTGCCGCCCCAGCGTGACGCGCTGATCGCCGGCAACTTCGTGCACGACAACAACTCCACGACCACCGACTCGAAAGACCTCGAGTACCCGACCTTCGGGACCGGGATCCTGATCGCGGGGGGCGAAGCGAACGAGATCGTCGGGAACCTGGTCGAGAACCACCAGAGCTACGGCATCGCGGTCTTGCCCAACCTGGACCGCACCCTTTGGGTCACCGGCGACAACGTGGTCCGTGAGAACGTGGTCGCCGCGTCGGGGCTCGCGGATCTCGCGCTGGGCGCGCCTGCAGCGGGTGGCGACTGCTTCAGCGGCAACGCCTCCAGGACCAGTTCGCCACCGGCGATCGAACTCCTTCGCGGGTGCGGCTCGTTCGGCGCCCGGATGGGAGGCGGCGACCTCGGACCCACCATCAACCTCGGCACACGGTTCCTAGATGCGCTCGACGGTGCGTTCCCCCACGGGAACTGGCGGAGTCAACCGGTGCCTCCTGATCAACCGTCGATGCCCGACCCGGAAGCCGCGCCGCCTCGCCCGGCGATCCCGGAGCAGAGCGTGCCTCAGCCCTACCGCGTCAGGCCTGTGAGCCAGATCGATGGCGTGCAACCCACCGTCGGGAAGGAGATGACCGTGTTCGGAGTCCCGCTCGCCACCTCGTGGTGGAGCCTGCTGATCGGCCTCTACGGGTACGCGTTGCCGGGCTTCGTCTACGCCGCCTGGCTCACGCTCGCCCTCTGGGACCTGATCAGGCAGGAGTCGGCGCCGATCTCGTTCCGGGCTCGCTGGATGGCGGTGGTCATCCTGGTGCCGTTCCTCGGTCCCCTGCTGTACTTCGCGTTCGGCAAGTCCCCGATCCCGAAGCAACTGCGATTGCTGCTCACGGTCGGCGGGATCGGAGCCTGCCTCTTGATCGCCCTGCTCGCAGCGGTGGTGGGCGGCTAGCGAGCAGCTCAGGGACGTTCGAGCTGGATGCGCATGCGCTTGTTCGCCTTGCCCTTCGACTCGGTCTTGATGACGCGGACGGTGCCGACCTCGGCGGTCGATCGGACGTGGGTTCCGCCGTCGGCCTGCTTGTCGATGCCCTCGATGTCGATGACGCGGATCGGGTCGACGTGGTCGGGGATCAACGAGACCTTCGTTCTGATCAGATCCGGGTCGGCGAGCGCATCGGCTCGGGGCAGGAAGCTCACGTGGACGGGCACGCCTCGAGCGAGTCGCTCATTGAGTTTCGATTCCACCTCGCGGCCGAACTCCTGACTCATGGACTCCAGCTCGAAGTCCATGCGGGCCGACCCGGTGTCATCCATGTTGCCGCCCGTGACACGTGCGCCGTAGTCGGTGAACACCACTCCGCTGAGCGCATGCAACGCGGTGTGGGTCCGCATCAAGACGTGGCGTCGCTCCCAATCGATCTCAGCGATCACTGCGGTGCCGATCGGTGGTGCGTCGGCTTCCGGCTCGAGCGCGTGCGTGAGGGCACCCGAGTCCCGGGACTTGAAGGTATCGACGACACGGGCATGTCCGCCGTCCCAGCGCAGGACACCGGTGTCGCCGAGCTGACCGCCACTCCTGGCGTAGAAGACGGTGCGATCGAGCACGACACCGTCGTCGTTGAGCGCGGCGACCGTCGCCTCGCAGGTGGTGAGGTAGGCATCGGTCGAGAAGAGTTCCTCGGTCACGGACCGAAGGTACCGCACGTCGCTGGCCTCGTCAGAGGGGTCGCCGAGCCACGACTTCATCGCCATCGACCTCACCGGTCTCTGAGAAACCAGCCTTCGCGTAGAGGGCCTTGGCGACGACGTTCGCCGGCTCATAGCTCAAAGCCGACGATCGTCCCTGGGCGGTCGCTCGGGCCACGAGCAGGTCGATGACCGCTCTACCGATGCCTCGTCGTTGCGAAGCGCGGTCGACCACCAGTCCCCCGATCCATGCACTGTCGTCGGCTGGGTCGACGCCATGCATCACGAAACCAACGACCGACCCGTCGCACAACACGGCGAGGGGGCGCCACGGGGACCCGGACTCCTCGCACAGCCCGAGGTAGTGCGGGATCGGGGCTACGAAACGGACTTGTTCCGGCGTGACCTCGAGTGCGATGCACGATCTGCGTCGCTCGGGGTTGAGTTCCGCGAGTTCGATCCGGCTTGCATCGGCGCCCATCAGACGTTCGCCTCGGCGGTCCTGGTCGTGCGGATGAGGCTCGCGATGACGGCCCCACCCAGGATCAACGTGCCGCCCACCACCACCGGGGTCGTGAGTGGTTCGTCGAGGAACGCCGCAGCCAGTACGGCCACGGTCAACGGCTCCATGACGCCGATGATCGCGTTGCGCACCGCACCCACCCGTTGGAGCCCGGCCAGCATCGCCGCGAACGCGCCCGCGGAGAAGATCGCCATGGCAGCGAGGCGCCACCACGAACCCGCAGCCGGCACGACCACGGCGTCGAACCCCACCGCGTACACCATGTTGGCCGTCGCCGCCCCGATGCCCAACCAGGCAGCCGCGGTCAACGGATCGGTCCGTTGCACATGTCGGTCCGTCGCGATCAGGTAGGCGGAGTAGGCGAACGATGTGCAGAGGGCCAAGATGATGCCCAGGGTCTCGATCTCGCCGCCGCCACCGCCGATCACCATCACGACACTCCCCAG
>DATDJD010000003.1:0-5048 GCA_036520695.1 Actinomycetota bacterium | reverse complement strand
GTGGGGGTTGGTTGCTCGACCGTGTGCTTCATCTCCTACCGAGTGAGTTTCTAAGGGTACGCCCTGCCGAGAGCAAGCACCCTTCCATCCCGAGAGTCTTCGGACCGGGCTGATCAGGTGCGCAGGGGTCCGTCTCCGGCGACCATCGCCATCGTGTGCGCGGTCTGCAGCACCGCCATCACGACGGCGGTCAAGAACCACGAAGCGATGCCGACATCGTCCATGAAGCACAGGGCCCCGAGTCCCAGTCCAGCGCCTGCGATGGCCATCGTGACGACGAACGCGGGGGTCGATGCGCGGGGCCGGATCACCCACACACCGACCGCCACCAACGCCAGCGACGCGGCCATCAACAGTGCGCCGGCGACCGGGTTCATGGGGCCAGCCTACCGGCGCAGGCTCGCCTCGAGGACCGGCTCACGATGACTAGATACATATCCCCCGCCGCTCAAGGCTATCCCCCGTTCCGCCGATACACCCGGCAGGAAGACGGACCGGCACGAGCGAAGCAGTAAGAAAGGGAGCCCGATGAACGGGAGGATAGGCCGCCGCGTTGCGGCGTTGATGATCGCGGGAACCGTGGCGATCGGAACGATCGTCGTTGCGGCGAACGCGGGTTCGTCCTTGGATGCCGCGATCGCGGACCGGCACGAGCTGGCCAGCAAGATCGTCGACCTCCACGAGCTCCGGATGGAGCGAAGGATCGCGATCCACAAGCAGATGAGGATCGCGAAGGATCAGCTGGACAACGTCCTGCGCGTGGGGCTCGCCTCCAACCGAGAACGAGCACGCCTCTTCCGACACGACCACATGGCGAAGCTGCACAAACTCCACGTCAAGGAACGCACCCTGATCCGTGGACTTCGCGCCAGGGTCCAGTCGCTCCGCGAACAGCGAGCCGCGATCTCGACCTGGATCGAGACCCTGCCGCTCCAGAGATGCCCGGTCGACGGAACGCATGAGGTGATCGACGGTTTCGGTGACATCCGGGACATGCCGGGCACACCGCGTCACATCCACCAGGGCAACGACATCATGGCGGCCACCGGTACCCCGATCGTGGCACCGTTCCCGGGCGAGGCTGTGATGGAGCCGAACGACCTGGGCGGCCAAGCGGTGAAGGTGTACGGAGCCGACGGCTACGTCTACAACGCCCATCTTTCCGCCTACGGCAAGCTGGGACAGGTGAAGACCGGCGACGTGATCGGGTACGTGGGTTCGACCGGCAACGCGACGGCGCCGCACGACCACTTCGAGTGGCACCCGGGTAACGGGGATGCGATCGACCCGTACGACATCCTGATGACCGTCTGCTAGATCGTCATCAGCTGAGGGGGAACGCAGAGGGGCGCCGCGAGGCGCCCCTCTTCGTGGTTCCGAGGACTACCTACTCCTCGTCCTCGTCCATCTGCGTGATCACGGGAGCCAGTGCCACGACGGTGGCGTCCTCTTCGACTCGCATCGTTCGAACGCCCTGGCTGGCTCGGCCCACCCGACGGATCTGCCCGGCGGGCACGCGGACCACTTGACCTGAGGACGAGATCACGAACATGTCGAGGTCCTTGTTGCCGATGTAGGCACCCGCAAGCAGCCCGGTCTTGTTGGTGAGCTGATGGCCGATGACGCCCTTGCCCCCGCGTCCCTTGGTGGGATAGTCGGCGAGCTTGGACCGCTTGCCATACCCCTGCTCGGTGACGCTGATCATCTCTTCGCCTTCGGAGGTGAGTCCGACGGCCAACACCCTGTCGTCGGCGGCGAGGCGCATACCGATCACGCCGCCGGTGGCACGGCCCATCGCGCGAGCGAGCCCTTCCTTGAACCGGATCGCCTGACCCTTGCGCGAGACCAACAGCACCTCGTCCTCACCTTCGGTGAGCTTGACGTCGATGAGTTCGTCGTCGCCACGGAGGTTGATCGCGATGAGGCCGGTACGGGGTGAGTCGTATTCGGGCAGGGCGGTCTTCTTCACGATGCCGCCACGCGTCACGAACAGCAGGTAGCGGCCCTCGGTGTACTCCTTCAGGTCGATGACCGCGCTGATCTTCTCGTCGCCGTCCAGCAAGACCCCGGGAAGGTTGGCTGCGTAGAGCCCGCGCGCCGTGCGTCCCGATTCGGGGATCTCGTGCGCCTTGACCCGGTAGACGCGACCCTTGGTGGTGAAGAACAACATCCAGTGGTGGGTCGTGGTGGTGAAGACATGTTTGACCACGTCTTCTTCTTTGAGGTTCTGACCACGCACGCCCTTGCCGCCGCGTCCCTGGCTCTTGAACGCGTCGACCGGCAGGCGCTTGACGTAGCCGGCGCGGCTGAAGGTGATGATGACGTCCTCTTCGGCGATCAGATCTTCGACGTCGAGATCGCCGACATCTGCCTTGACGGTGGTGCGCCGCGCGTCGCCGTGCTTCTTCTTGATCTCACCGAGTTCGACCTTGATGACTGCGCGCAGCTTGACCGGATCGTCGAGCAAGCCCTGCAGGTAGCCGATGCGCTCCAACAGGTCGGCGTGCTCCTTCTCGAGTTCGGTGCGCGCGAGCTTGGTGAGTCGCCGGAGCGGCATGTCCAAGATGTGGTTGGCCTGGATCTCGCTGAGCGTGAACGTGGACATCAACTTCTTGCGTGCGGCATCAGCGTCGGCCGAGGCGCGGATGATCTTGATGACCTCGTCCAGGTGATCGAGGGCGATCAGCAGGCCCAGGATGATGTGGTCGCGTTCCTCCGCCTTGCGCAGGTCGTAGCGCGTGCGGCGGGTGACGACGTCGACCTGGTGATCGACGTAGTAGCCCACCATCTCGGCGAGGTTGAGCGTGCGCGGGATGCCGTCGACCAGCGCGAGCATGATGACGCCGAAGGTCTCCTGGAGCTGCGTGTGCTTGTAGAGCTGGTTGAGCACCACGTGCGGGTTGGCGCCACGCTTGGTCTCGATGACCAACCGCATGCCCTCGCGGTTGGATTCGTCCTTGAGGTCGGCGATGTCCTTGATCTTCTGGGTCTTGACGAGCTCGGCGATCTTCTCGGCGAGGCGAGCCTTGTTCACCTGGTACGGGAGCTCGGACACGACGATCTTGTTCTTGCCGTTGAGGCTCTCTTCGATATCGGTGACGGCGCGCACCTTGAGCGAGCCTCGCCCGGTCTCGTAGGCGTCGCGGATGCCTTGACGTCCCATGATCGTTGCGCCCGTCGGGAAGTCGGGCGCCTTGATGAACTTCATGAGGTCGTTGGGCGTGGCCTCGGGGTTGTCGAGGTAGTGCACGACCCCGTCGATCACCTCGTTGAGGTTGTGCGGAGGGATGTTGGTGGCCATGCCCACCGCGATACCGCCGGCGCCATTGACGAGCAGGTTGGGGAACCTGCTGGGCAGCACCGTGGGCTGTTGCTCGTACCCGTCGAAGTTGGGCACGAAGTCGACGGTCTCGGACTCGATGTCACGCAGGAGCTCCATGGCGATCGGGGCCAGGCGCGCCTCCGTGTATCTATAGGCCGCAGCTGGGTCCCCGTCGATCGAGCCGAAGTTGCCGTGCCCGTCGACGAGGGGGTAGCGCAACGACCAGTCCTGCGCCATGCGCACCAGGGCGTCGTAGACCGACTGATCGCCGTGAGGGTGGTACTTCTTCAGCACGTCGCCGATCACGGCGGCGCACTTGCGGTGGGGACGATCGGGCCGGTAGCCGGCCTCGAGCATGGCCCACAAGATGCGCTTGTGGACCGGCTTCAGGCCGTCTCGGACGTCGGGCAGCGCCCGGCCCACGATGACCGACATGGAGTAGTCCAGGTACGAACGCTGGATCTCGTCTTCCAGGTCGATGGGCTGGATGTTCCCGACGAACAAACCTTCTTGGCTCATTGAGTGCGATCAGCTCCTCGGGGGTTCACACGTCCAGGTTCTGGACGTATTTCGCGTTGCGTTCGATGAAGTCCTTGCGTGCCGGCACGTCGTCGCCCATGAGGACACTGAACAGACGGTCGGCGCCCGCGGCATCTTCGAGCGTCACTTGCAGCAGCGTGCGACGCTCGGGGTCCATGGTGGTGCGCCAGAGCTGCTCGGCGTCCATCTCGCCCAGGCCCTTGAACCGCTGCGGGTCGCCGATCCGTTTGCCGTTGGCGTTCTTGCGGAACTCGTCCCACTCGCGCTCGGTGTAGAAGTAGTGCTCCTGCTTGCCCTCTTTGAGCAGGTACAAGGGCGGCTGGGCCAGGTAGACGTAGCCGGCGTCGATGAGTTGGGGCATGTAGCGGAAGAAGTAGGTGAGCAACAACGTGCGGATGTGCGCGCCGTCGACGTCGGCGTCGGCCATGAGCACGATGCGGTGGTAGCGCGCCTTCTCCAGATCGAACTCCTCGGCGATGCCGGTGCCCACCGCCGTGATGAGTGACTGGATCTCGATGTTCTGCAGGATCTTGTCGAGGCGCGCCTTCTCGACGTTCAGGATCTTGCCCCTGATAGGCAGGATGGCCTGCGTGGCGCGGTCCCGCGCGCTCTTGGCGCTGCCACCGGCGCTGTTGCCCTCGACGATGTACAGCTCGCACGACGCCGGGTCGCTGAGCTGACAGTCGGCGAGCTTGCCCGGCAGTGAGCCGGACTCCAAGAATGACTTACGCCGGGTCAGGTCACGTGCCTGGCGCGCCGCGATGCGGGCCTTGGCAGCGCCGGAGGCCTTCGCGAACGCCCGCTTGGCGTCGGCGGGGTGCTCCTCGAGCCAGGTCGCGAGTTGTGCGTTGACCGTGGTCTCTACCAACGAGCGCATGGACGCGTTGCCCAACTTGGTCTTGGTTTGCCCCTCGAACTGAGGGTCACGCAGTTTGACGGACAGGATCGCGATGAGTCCCTCGCGAACGTCCTCGCCGATCAGGTTGTCTTCTTTCTCCTTGAGCAGACCCTTGGCGCGCGCCCACCGGTTGAGCACGTTGGTGAGGGCCTTCTTGAGGCCTTCCTCGTGCATGCCCCCTTCGTGGGTGTTGATGGTGTTGGCGAACGAGTAGAGCGACTCGGTATAGGCGGTGGTCCACTGCATGGCGAGCTCGACCTCGCCGTCGTCGGTGGGGCCGGTGTCGAT
>DATDJD010000002.1:0-10613 GCA_036520695.1 Actinomycetota bacterium | reverse complement strand
TCTGGCTTCACCGAGGGCGACGTACAGGTATCCCGGCTGGTAGTCGTGCATCCCCGTGGGGTCGACGACCGTCACGTTCGCGTCCTGCCCCAGGGCTTTGTCGAGAAGGTTGGCGGTGAGCGTTCCACCGACGCCCCCTCCGAGCACCACGATCCGCGCCGGCATCCCCGGTCACCGGCTCTTCCGGATGATGAACCGGGCGTAGCCGTCCTCGGGAGCAACCTCAACGAGTTCGTACCGAGCCTTCTGGACCCAAGCGGGGATGTCGGTCTTGGAGCCCTCATCGCTCGACAGCACCTCGAGCACATCCCCGAGTTGGCTCTCGCGAACCGCCCCGATCAACGCCATCAGTGGACCTGGGCACGCCATGCCTCGAGCATCGATCGTGCGTGTGACCTCGGTGGTTGCCATCTTGGTTCCTCCTCGATCGGTGCGCCTAGATGAATACGACAGGGCCGTCGGCTTCCAGGAAGAAGCTGGCGACCCCCCAGATCTCGTCGACGAGTGGGTCGAGATCGGCTCGTGTGAGGTGGAACATCTCCATCGAGTCCGAGCACGCGTAGATCTGGACCTCGCCGAGATCCTTGGACTGGCGGAACAGTTCGCTCCAGTGCACCTTGCCCTGGGCACGCATCGCCTGCAGTCCGGCATCGCCCGCCTCGGGAGCCACGCCGTGTTCCATCAGAACGCGGTCGGCGCGGAAGCAGTCGAGGGCCCAGTACTGCAAGAAGATGTTGACCTTGCGCTCCATGGCGGCTGCTCCGACGGCCAAGACGGCCGCCGCCTGCAGCTTGTCGTCGGTACCTGAGAACAGGGCCAGGGAAAGGGTCGTATCCGCCATGACACCGCTCCTTCCTCCGCGTGGGAACCTCTGGAGCCATCATGCGGAGCGCTCGGTTGGCGTTGGGAGGCCGTTCGGACCCCTGGTTGGGGGACTTCCTGGACGGGGCAGGTCGTTCAGGCGCGGAGGTCGCGTCGTTCGAACGTGAGCCAGGCACCGAGGTAGGCGATCGCCGTGATCGCGAGGAGTACGAGGACGTTGGTCGCCGAGACACCTGTGGTGAGCGGGTCGGGCTCGAGGTACCAACGGAACGGAGAGAGCGGTCGCAGGGGTGCGATCGAGCGCTCCGCTGTCGCCAACACGTTGAGCACATACGTGATCGTCGCCAATGCCCCGGCGATGCCGTTCGCGAGCCCGCGACGACCCGTCAGACACCCGATCGCAAGTGCGATCGTTCCGAACGTCACCGCGAGGAGGAACAACATCAGGCATGCGGCTGCCAGGTCGCCCACCGGGATCCGCAGATCGAACAGCGGTCCGATCAGTGTGATCGTGAGCCCGAGGACGACGGCGAGCCCCAGCGTCGTCACCACCAACGAGATCCACTTGTCCGCGATCACGTGACTCCGACGGATCGGCGCTGACAGCAGCAGGTCGAGCGTCCGACCCTCCTCCTCACCCGCGATCGCGCGTGCGCCGGCACCGATCGCGAACACCAGGAACAGGATCGGCCCCAGGGCGCTGAAGGTCTCGCTCCGCAGGTAACCCGCCGGCGTAGTGAAATCTCCACCGAACAGGCTCTTGAGTGCCTCGGGCAGGTTGTCGAGGTAGCGCTGAAGATCCGTGGCGCTGTCCCGGACACTGGGGTAGAAGGCGGCGTACATCCCAGCCATGAGGGCCAAGCCGATCGCCCACGCGAGGAATGCCCGCTCCTGGTCGCGAAGGGTCTTCTTCAGGAGCGCGCTCACTCCGATCGCTCCCCGTCTTCGTGCGGCTCGTAGAAGGCGAGGAACGCTTCCTCCAGGCTCGGTTCCCGTGTTTCCAACGACACCACGTCATGTGCGGCGGCTTCCTTGATGACCGCGTCGACCGGGCCCTCGACGCTGAGCAGGACCGAATCGCCGTGTGCGATGGCTTCTTTGACGCCGGCGAGCGAGCTGAACGCCGAAGCCGAGACCGGTCGATCGAAATGGATCTCGATCCGGCGCAGCGCCTTTGCCTTGAGGTCGCCGATGTCGGTCACGGTGACGAGTTGGCCGTCTCGGATGATGCCGATGCGGTCGCAGACCCGTTCGACTTCCGGCATCACATGGGAGCTGAGGAAGATCGCGGCACCACGCGCTCGTTCCTCGGCCACCATCGCGTAGAAGGTCTGTTGCACGAGGGGGTCGAGGCCCTGGGTGGGCTCGTCCAGGATCAGGAGGTCAGGCTCGTGCATGAACGCCTGTACCAAGCCGACCTTCTGCTTGTTGCCGTGGGAGAGCTCGTGGATCGTTCGTGTCAGATCGAGGGAGAGACGGTCGGCGAGGTCGCTGATCCGCGGCCAGGTATCCGAGCCTCGCCGACCACCTCCGCGCAGCTCCGCGAACGAGCGCAGGAAGGCCTCGCCCGTCATCCGTTCGTACAGGGCCAGTTCGCCAGGCAGGTAGCCGATGCGCTGATGCACCCGGACGCCCTCGCGACGCGGGTCCATATCGAAGACACGGATGCTGCCAGAGGTCGGGCGGATGAAGTCCAGGAGCGTGCGGATCGTGGTGGTCTTCCCCGCGCCGTTGGGACCGAGGAACCCGAACGCCTCACCCCTCGACACCTCGAAGGTCAGGTCCTCGACGCCGCGGGACGTGCCGTATCGTTTCGTCAGCTCCCTGACTTCGATGACGGCCGCAGGCTCAGACATCTCGAACGCGAACCTACATCACACCCGTGACCCCTGTGGACCGGGAGGTCCTTGATCGCGTGGGACGCCCAGCATGCGTCGACGGTCTGGTCCCGTCGTAGGTTCGCAGCGAGATACGGAGGAGAACACGACGAAGCTACCGAAAGATCTGAATGGTCTGTGGCTCGTCGTGTCGGTCGCCGGGGTCACGACCGGCGCGCTCTTGTGGGTCGCCGGCATCGAAGACACCGCCGACCTCACGTGGGGCCTGACGACGGCCATCGCGATCCCACCGTTGCTCGTGAGTTCGTTCAGGGGCATCACGAACAGGACGATGGGTGTCGACGTGATCGCCGCGCTGGCGATCGTCGGCTCGTTGGCGCTCGACGAGTATCTGGCGGGCGCCATCATCGCGCTGATGCTTGCGAGCGGTCGCGCACTGGAGAGCTTCGCGAACAGACGAGCCCGCCAGGATCTTTCGTCCCTGCTCGAGCGCGCACCGCGCACGGTCACGCGGTACGAGGATGGTTCGCTGGCGCTCCGGCCGGTCGAAGACGTCCGCGCAGGTGACCTCCTCATGGTGAAGGGAGGTGAGGTCGTTCCGGTCGACGGCGTGCTGGTGGGGACCGCGGTCCTCGACGATTCCGCGTTGACGGGAGAGTCTCGACCGACGGTGCTCGACCCGGGAGCATCGGTGAGTTCAGGTGCGGTCAACGCCGGTTCGGCGTTCGACCTGCGCGCGACTGCAACCGCTGAAGGGAGCACATACGCCGGCATCATCCGATTGGTTCGGGAGGCCGCCGCTTCCAAAGCCCCGTCGACGCGGCTGGCCGACCGCTACGCGGGGATCTTCGTGCCGGTCGCCTTGACGACGGCCGCGGTGGCGTGGGCGGTCTCGGGCGATCCTACCCGGGCACTCTCGGTGCTCGTGGTGGCGACCCCATGTCCGCTGATCCTGGCCGTGCCGGTCGCGATCGTCGCCGGCGTCTCTCGGGCGGCTCGGATGGGGATCATCGTCAAAGGAGGAGGAGCGCTGGAGGCGCTGGGTCGCGCCCGGATCCTGTTGTTCGACAAGACGGGGACCCTCACGATGGGCGTTCCTCGAGTGGCCGACATCCAAAGACTCGGTTCGGCCGGCGCCGACGAGTTGATCCGACTGGCCGCCTCCCTGGATCAGGTCTCGGCGCACGTCTTCGCAGACGCCATCGTGAGAGCCGCACGGGAGCGGGGGATCGCGCTCAGCCTGCCCGAGGACGTGGTCGAGGAGCAGGGGAGTGGCATCCGGGGCCGGGTCGAGGGTCGGCTGGTGGCGTTGGGCACGGCGGGTTACGTGTCTCCAGACGCCTCACTACCGGCCGATGCCGACGAGGTACGCGGCCGCGTCACGAGCCGAGGGGCTTCGTGCGCGTTCCTCGCCTTGGATGGGTCGGTGGCGGGTGCGATCGTGATCGAAGACCCTGTCCGTCCCGACGCGGCGGATGTGATCCGCCGCTTGCGGCGAGCGGGGATCGAACGCGTGGTCATGGTGACGGGGGATCATCCCGACGTGGCGTCGTCGGTGGCTGCGACCCTCGGGCTCGACGAGATCTTGTCCGAACGCTCACCTGTCCAGAAGGTCGAGGCGGCTGCATCGGAACGGCACGACGGCCTCCCGACGATCATGGTGGGCGACGGGATCAACGACGCACCTGCCCTGGCTTCGGCTGATGTCGGCGTCGCGATGGGGGCCCGAGGGGCGTCGGCTGCCTCAGAGGCGGCCGACGTCGTCATCGCCGTGGACCGGCTCGACCGGTTGGTCGACGCGATCACGATCGCCCAGCGATCGAGGTCGATCGCGAGACAGAGTGCCTTCCTCGGAATGGGTCTGGCGATCGGATGCATGTTCCTGGCGGCGTTCGGGCTCTTGAACCCCGTGGGGGGAGCGATCGTGCAAGAGCTCATCGACGTGGCCGCCATCCTCAACGCGTTGCGGGCATTGGGTGGCCGATCCGACCAACGTCCCTGACCACGCGTCCACGAGTCCGCAACACCCATCTCTGAAGGCCTCGACGGAACGGGCCGGTCGCCCCTACCCCTCGATCGGGCCGGGACGCAAGGTGGGGGAGGAACCCAGCCATCGAGGTGAGGCAACGATGCGAACGAGGCGGACGGTCGGGCTGATCCTCGTCGGTTGCGTGCTGACGACCCTTGGGCTCGTCGCATGCCTCGTCGCGTTACTCGGACCTGCGCGCGGGGCCATCGTCGCCGCCGTCACGGCGGCGGTCGTCTTCGTCGTGTACCGGACGATCGTCGCCCCCTGGCACCGCCGCTGGGGCGCGACCTTCAGCGAGGTGTCCGCGGTCATGCCGGGTGACGAGATCCTGCGATCTGAGGCGCCGTCCACGACTCGTGCCGTCACGATCGAAGCAACACCCCACGATGTGTTCCCGTGGCTCGTCCAGCTCGGGTACGGCCGGGGCGGGTGGTACAGCTACGACTGGATCGACAACGATGGAAGGTCGAGCGCGGGATCGATCGATCCGTCGCTCCAAGACCTCGCCGTCGGTGACAGGATCGAGATGATGCCGGGGTTCGGGCCCGTCGTTCGAGCGATCGAGCCCGATCGACACATCGTGTGTGGTGGCGAGGCCGATTCCTGGTGCTTGCTCCTCGAGCCCACCTCCGACGGGGGAACTCGGCTGATCAGTCGATGGCGCCAGGATTGGCCGAAGAGCCTGGGCACGTACGTCTGGATCGCAATCGTCGATCCGGGGGCGTTCCTGATGGAACAGAAGATGCTCCGAACGATCCGCGATCTGGCCCAGGGCTCTGGGTCGACGCAGGTGACGGACGCAGGTGAGCGCCGAGCGTAGGCTTGGCTCGATGGCAGCGCGCTCTCCCTCCAGTCCACGCGATCACGCGCTCATCCAAGCAGGGATGGTCTTGGCGTCGGAGCTGTCCTTGGAGGTGGTGCTGCAACGGATCGTGGAACTCGCCGTCGAGATCACCGGTGCTCGGTACGGTGCACTCGGGGTGCTGACTCCCGATCATCAGGCGATCGAGGAGTTCATCACGGAGGGTGTGACGCCCGAAGAGCGGGCTGCGATCGGTGACCCACCCGTCGGTCACGGGATGCTGGGGATCCTCATCGAGGAGGCAAAGCCCATCCGTCTTCCCGATATCGGTGCAGACCCGCGGTCGGTGGGCTTCCCTCCGAACCACCCCCCCATGAGGTCGTTCCTGGGAGCCCCGGTGGTCGCTCGCGGTCACGTCTTCGGCAACCTGTATCTCACAGAGAAACAGGAGGCACTCGAGTTCAGCCGCGACGATGAGGTGGCACTGACCGTTCTCGCGACCCAGGCCGGCATCGCGATCGAGAATGCCCGGCTCTTCGAGGAGGCCCAGCGCGCCCAACGGGAGTTGGCTCGATCGGAGCTCCTCGACGAACGAGAGCGGATCGCGAAGGAGCTCCATGACGGTGTCATCCAGTCCTTGTTCGCGGTCGGCATGAGTCTGCAAGGAACGGCTGCAGCCACCGACGACGTCGGCGTCGCGCAACGACTTCAGGCCGCCATCGAAGAGATCGATGGTGCGATCCGCGATCTCCGCAACTACATCTTCGGGCTTCGCCCGGGCATCCTGGCGGATCGCCAGCTCGGTCAGGCGCTCGACCAACTGGGCCAGGAGTTCCAACGCAAGACAGACGTGCTCACGATCGTCGAGATCGACCCGAGCGTCGCGGCGGCGGTCGCTGCCCGGGCGGCGGACATCATCCAGTTCACGAGGGAGGCACTGTCCAACGTCGGGCGGCATGCCGATGCCACGACCTGTCGGATCTCGCTGCTCCGCGAGGGGTCGGACGCGGTCCTCGAGATCGACGATGACGGCGCCGGCTTCGATGTCGAAGAGCCACGATCCGGGATGGGATTGACGAACCTTCGCAACCGTATCCGGGGCTTGGGGGGCGAGGTGACGATCGCGAGCACCGATGGAGTGGGCACGACCGTGAGCGCCCACATCCCCTTGTAGACGCGGGCTGGAGCGATCTGGTCAGCTCACCACCAATGCCGTGACCATCCCGTACATGCCCTGCGGTCCCTCGACATGGGGGAGGATGTGGCAGTGGAACGCCCAGGCGCCCGGATGGGTGGCGTGGACCATCACGTCGAACCGTTGACCCGGCGCCACCACCAACGTGTCGGCGAGGTAGGGCTGGTCCAACGGTGATCCATCCTGTGCAACGACCTCGAAGTGATAGCCGTGGAGATGCATCGGGTGCAACATCGAACCGTCGTTCGCGAGGTGGATGAGGACCCAGTCACCCCGGTCGGCGAGCAGCGGTGTGGTGGCCGGGAAGGACTTGCCGTTCAGCACGTACCCCAGAGGCCCGTCCCCCAGGAACATCGTGTACTCGCGGTCGACCGTGGCGGGTTGGCCCGCATGCAGGTACCCAGCGGTGTCGGTGGTGTACGACGGGTAGGACCACGATCCCTGCTTCGGCAGCACCATGATGGCGCCGTACAGCCCCTGCCCGACCTGCTCGGTGGAGTTGAAGTGTGAGTGATAGACGTAGAACCCCGGCGGATCCTTGACCGTGAACGTGTAGGTCCACGACTGGCCGGGCATGATCGGGTCCTGGGTCACGTACGGCACCCCATCCATGCGGTTCGGCACGGTCATCCCGTGGAAGTGGAGCACCGTGGGCTGATCCAGCTGGTTCTGCAGCACGAAGCGGACCCGATCACCCTGTCGCACCCGGATCTGCGGTCCCGGTATCTGCTCGTTGAATGCCATGGCGTCCACGGCGTGATCCTTCGAGACCTCCCACTCCATCGGCATCGCCCACAGGTTGAACTCCTTGGTCCCGTTGGGCGATGTCGTGGGCTTCAGGAGTTGACCACCCTGGGTGTCGGTTTGACCGCCCGCCAGGAAGTCCGTCACGCCCTGTTCGTGCATCGTCGCCATCTGCTCGGCCGACATGGTCGGGGACGGAGCATCTGAGCCCGGGCTCGGATCGCCCGCAGATATGGTCGTGCTGTCTGCGCTCGCCGCAACCGTTGCCACCATCCCTAGGTCGGCGTGTCCGGAGACGGTGCAGAGGGCGTCATAGTTGCCTGCAGGGAGGGCAGGCAGATCGAGTTGACCGGTGCCGCCGGGGTCGATCGCTGCCGTTTCGATCGTCGAACCGTCGACCTCCACACCGAAGGTGTGCGCGGCCTCCCCGTGATTCATCACGGTGATGCTGAGTGGCGTCTCCGCGGGGGCCGCGATCGTCGTCGGTTCGATCGCGAAGTCCGAGAGCATCACCTGGACGACCGCTGGCGCTCCCTGGGCTTGCTCACCGGGAGCCGCCCCTCCGCCCGAAGACTCCGAGACGCAGGCGGCGGCGAGGATCGTCAGTCCCACCGCCCCCGTCGTGATGATCACGGTACGGATCCGGTTCATCGTGGCACCCCTTCTTCGTTCGGACGGCACCCTCGCCGCACGCATCCCCGGGAGTGTCGTCGCGATCTCTGAGAACGACGGGGGCCGGATGACCTGCCTCGGCCGGGCCAACGGCCCCATCCGAAGCGTCGAGTGAACCCACACACTGGTTGCATGTTCGCTCGATACTTCGTGGAGGTGGCCATCGATCCAGGCGGGGTCGAAGCCGCGCTCTTGGACGACCCTCAGTCCTGGCTCCCAGGCCTGGCGACAGCTGCCAACGAGCGGGGCGACGGTCTCCTCGCTGCGGTCGGGTTCGGCGAGAAGATCCGGGTTCGGCGAGTGGTCCGGATCACGCTGGGTGAGCCCATCAGAGCCTCGACGAAGACCGTGGTCCCCCTCGAGTGGACCGCGAGTGGCGGCGCCGGGATCTTCCCCGAGATGCACGCCGATCTCGAGATCGCACCGCTCACTCCTGGCCGATGTCAACTCGCGATGAGCGCACGCTACGCGCCACCGCTCGGCGTGATGGGCCGGGCCCTCGATCGAGCGGTGCTCTTCCGTGTCGCCGAGGCGACGATCAAGGATTTCTTGGATCGCTTGGCCGATCGGCTGGTCGATGCTCCTCTCGGAACGCGCGTGTCCCCCGACTAGGATGGGTCGGATGGACCGCTCGTCCCCGCTCCGCGTCATGCTCGTCGACGATCACGAGATCGTGCGCGACGGGATCAAGGCGATGCTGGATCCCCAGGACGACATCGTCGTCACGGCTCAGGCCGGAACCGTGCGGGAGGCGATCGATGAAGCCGATCGCACCCGGCCCGACGTCATCGTGATGGACGTGCGACTCGCCGACGGCAGCGGGATCGAGGCGACTCGTGAGATCCGTGCGGCGAACCCCGAGATCCGTGTGCTGATGCTGACCTCGTTCGCAGACGACGAGGCGTTGTTCGCTTCGATCATGGCCGGCGCATCCGGCTACGTGCTGAAGCAGGTGCGCTCCGACGATCTCCTGCGTGCGATCCGTTCGGTCGGTGACGGCGACAGTCTCCTCGACCCGAGCGTCACCAGCGCGGTGCTCGATCGGCTTCGGAAGGGAAAACATCTGCTCAAAGACGAGAAGTTGGCCCGCCTCTCGCCGCAGGAAGAACGGATCCTCACGGCGATCGCCGACGGTCTCACGAATCGAGAGATCGGCGACGAGCTCAACCTGGCCGAGAAGACCATCAAGAACTATGTGAGCTCGATCCTGTCCAAACTCGAAGTCGCACGGCGCGCCGAAGCCGCCGCGTACCTCGCTCGCCACACGACCACACCGGGCTCGGTCGAGTAGTTCGAACCTGGCCGAAGGTCCCCATCCCACGAGAAGGGTCCCGCCCAAGAGGGGCCGTCCGGCCCGGGTGGCTCTACCTCTATCGAGCGATGCTGCAGCTATGGAAACGGACAGGGAGGTGGGAACGATGACGACGACGCATGATGTAGCTGCGGTGGAGATGCCCCCGGTGGAGCGGCTCGAGCCGATCCACACCAAGGGGTTGCAGCGGGTCTTCGGGCTCCTGCGGGTGGCGATGGGCTGGACGTTCCTCTGGGCGTTCATCGACAAGGTGTTCGGCCTCGGGTTCGCAACGGGCCGCGACGTCGAGACCGGCGCGATCGTGTTCGGAGGTCCCGACGCCTGGATCAACGGTGGTTCCCCCACCGCGGGTGTCTTGGGGTTCGCCCTCAAGGGGCCGTTCAAGGGGTTCTACGAGTCGATCACCGGAGCGCAGGTCACTGCAGCCGGGGTCCCGACCGCCGCAGGCTGGGTCGACTGGGTGTTCATGCTCTCGATGCTCGCGATCGGGCTGGCCCTGATCCTGGGGATCGGTGTCCGGCTCGCGGCGCTCGGTGGGATCGCGTGGATGGCCATCTTCTTCACGGCCACGGCGATCTGGCCGGAGCACAACCCGTTCGTGGACGACCACGTCATCGAGGCGATCGTCCTGGCCGGATTGTTCCTCGCCAACGCGGGCCGCTACTACGGACTCGGCAAGGTATGGCAACGGGTCGGCTTCGTGAAGGAACGGCGATACCTGTACTGAGATCCGTCGGCAACGACGCCTGACGGAGGGCGGGGCTTGCGAGCCCCGCCCCTTCCGTGTGCGTACCGAGGGTAGGCTTCCCCTCGACTGCAGCTGCGGATGAAGGGACGCCGATGAACGCCAATGCCGAACTCCATGAAGCCGGTCAGAGCTTGTGGCTCGACAACATCACCCGCGACATGCTCGACAGCGGTGAGCTCCAGCGCTACCTCGCCGACTACTCGATCACCGGCCTGACCTCGAACCCTTCGATCTTCGACAAGGCGATCGGGTCGGGCAACTACGACGACGCGATCCAACAGAAGGCGGCGGCGGGTCTGCGCGGCGAGGAGTTGTTCTTCGAGTTGGCGGTCGAAGACCTGCAGCGTGCCGCCGACGTGTTCCGGCCGATCTACGATGTCACCGACGGGGTCGACGGGTTCGTGTCACTGGAGGTGTCGCCGACGCTCGCCTATGACACCGACGCCACCGT
>DATDJD010000001.1:0-12233 GCA_036520695.1 Actinomycetota bacterium | reverse complement strand
GAACTGACCGTCTACCCCGGGTTCGAGGGCCAGGAAGCGGCGCAGATCGGCAGTGCGATGGCGTTGGGGCCCGACGACTTCGTCTTCCCCACCTTCCGGGAACTGGCGGCGGCATTGGTGCGCGGCGTCGACCCCGTCACCTACCTCGCCTACCACCGGGGCACGTGGCACGGCGGCCCGTACGATCCGCTCGCAACCCGCTTCGGTCCGATCTGCATCCCGGTCGCGACCCAGATCGTGCACGGCGTGGGCCACGCGATGGGCCAACGACTTGACCGTCTAGACGCCTGCACCCTCGCGTACTTCGGTGACGGCAGCGCCAGCGAAGGCGACTTCCACGAAGGGGCGAACCTGGCGGGTGTCTTCAAGGCACCCGTCATCTTGTTCTGTCAGAACAATGGCTGGGCCATCAGCGTCCCGACCGCCCAGCAGACGGCGGGCGAGATCTGGAAGCGCGCCGAAGGATACGGGTTCCCGGGGATCCGCGTGGACGGCAACGACGTGCTGGCGGTGTACCGAGCCACGAATGAGGCCGCCGAACGGGCCCGGGCGGGCGACGGTCCCACCTTGATCGAGGCGCTCACCTATCGCATCGGGGCGCATTCGACCGCCGACGACCCGAGCCGCTACCGGGACGACGACGAGGTCGACGCGGCTCGAGCGTTCGACCCGATCGCGCGATTCCGGACGTGGCTGACGACCGAAGGCATCGTGGACGACGCCACGATCGACACGTGGAACGGGGAGATCGACGCCGAGGTCCTCACGATCCGCGAAGGCGTGATCGCCCAGACCGCGCCGCCCGCAGAGGACATGTTCGCCCACACGTATGCGGCGCCGACCCAGCAGTTCGAGCGCATGCGCAAGGAGGCGCTGGGTGGCTGAGTTCACGATGTCAGGCGCGCTGAACGCGGCCTTGCGGGACTCCCTGCGTGAGGACCCACGGGTGCTGGTCTTCGGCGAGGATGTCGGACGCTCAGGTGGTGTGTTCAGGGTTACGGACGGACTCCAGGCCGAGTTCGGGACCGACCGGGTGTTCGACACTCCCATCAGTGAAGCGGGCATCGCGGGCGCTGCCGTGGGGCTGGCGTTCGCAGGGTGGCGCAGCGTGATCGAGATGCAGTTCGACTCGTTCAGCTATCCGGCGCTGGAACAGATCGTCGATCACGTCGCGAAGATGCGCGAGCGCACCCGCGGCGTCGTCGGTATGCCGATCGTGATCCGGATCCCGTCGTTCGGCGGCATCCGCGGCAAGGAACACCACGGCGAGAGCCCGGAGACGTTCTACGTCCACACCGCCGGACTCAAAGTGGTCACCCCATCCAGTGCGTTGGACGCCTACCGCCTCTTGCGCCTCGCGATCGCCGACCCCGACCCAGTGATCGTGCTGGAACCGAAGGCCCGCTATTGGTCGAAGGAGACGGGCGAACTCACGACCGAAGGACCCGGCATCGGCGTCGGACGGATCGTTCGCGAAGGTGGCGCGTGCTCGGTGTTCGCCTACGGCGCGATGGTGCCGAGGGCGCTAGAAGCCGCCGACGCCGTCCAGGCGGACGGGATCGACACGCGGCTCATCGACCTTCGAACGCTCTCGCCCTTGGACGTCGATCTGATCGCCACGAGCGTCCGCGAGACGGGCCGTGCGGTGGTGGTCCACGAGGCACCGCGCACCTTGGGCCTAGGCGCCGAGGTGACCGCGTTGATCGTCGAGCACGCGTTCGACTTCTTGGAAGCTCCGGTCGCGAGGGTCACGGGCTGGGACGTGCCCTATCCACCCGCGGTGCTCGAACATCACTACCTCCCCAGCGTCGAACGCATCGCCGACGCGATCCGCGACACGGTGGCCTACTGATGGCCGCCGAGCGGGTGTTCGCCATGCCTGACCTCGGTGAAGGCTTGGAGGAGGGCGAGATCACCGCATGGCTGGTCGCTGAGGGCGACGCCGTGGTCCTGAACCAACCGATCGTCGAGGTGGAAACCGCGAAAGCAACCGTCGAGATCCCCTCGCCGTTCGCAGGAGAGGTGGCTCGCCTTCACGGAGCCGTCGGTGAAGCGATCCCCGTCGGACAGCCATTGGTGACCTTCACCGTTGCCACCGACGAACAGGCCACCGCTGCAGCGCAGGTCTCGACCCCGGACACCGCGCCGGTCGCGACCTCACCTGCCGTTCGCAAGCTGGCGCGTGAACTCTCCATCGACCTGGACACCGTGGTCGGGACGGGTGCGCAGGGTCGTGTCACCGCGGACGACGTCCGTGCCGCGGCAGGACCTGCACCCGTGGCTGGGCCAAGCCCGGGCGCCGAAGTCTCCCCGCTCACGCCGACGCGCCGCGCGATCGCCGAGAACATCACGCGACAGGCCGCGATCCCGCAGGTCACCACCTTCCGTACGGTCGACTGCACCGCGCTCGAGGCCTTCCGAGCGGAGCTGGAGGTCTCCCCGCTCCCCGTCGTGGTCGCTGCACTGGCGAGCACCCTTGCAACCCATCCAGCTCTCAACGCGGCGTGGACCGCCGAAGGCGTCGTGGTCGCGACGGGCGTCAACGTGGGGATCGCCGCCGACACCGAGCGCGGACTGATGGTGCCAGTGCTCAGGGACGCCCAGGCGATGGACATCGTGGAGGTCCGGGACGAGATCCGGCGATTGGCAGAGGGAGCCCGCGCCGCAACCCTGTTGCCGGACGATCTCATCGGCGCCACGATCGCGGTGAGCAACACCGGCAGCTACGGCAGTGAGGCCGGGACCCCGATCCTGTCACCCGGCACGGCGGTCACGCTCGCGATCGGGGTGATCGAGCCGCGAGCGCTCATCGTGGACGGAGCCGTTGTGGCCCGATCGGCCTGCACGTTGAGCTGCACCTTCGACCACCGGGTGCTCGACGGTGCCGCCGTCGGGAGGGCGCTCACGGACCTGGTCGCCCTGCTGGAAGATCCCGATCGCCTGGGAGACTTGCCCAGATGAAGATCGTGTCCCTGCTGCCGTCGGCGACCGAGATCGTGTACGCGCTCGGCCTGGGTGACTCGCTCGTGGGCGTCACAGACGAGTGCGATTTCCCGGCCGACGCCGTGACCAAACCGGTCGTGTCCCGTAGTGCCCTGCCACAGGGGCGACCGCTGTCCTCACGCGAGATCGACGCCGCGGTCCGCGAGCGTATGGACGCGAAGCAACCCCTCTATGTGTTGGATACCGACCTGCTGCGCCGGGAGCAACCAGACGTGATCTTGACCCAGGATCTCTGCCGGGTCTGCGCGGTGCCGGCGGGTCAGGTGGACCAGGCGTTGCAGCAGATCGGTGTCTCCGAGGACACGAAGGTCGTCTCACTCGACCCCAGCACGCTCGAAGATGTGATCACGCAGCTCGAGACCGTGGGCTCGCTGCTGGGTGCCGAGGAACGAGGCCGAGAACTCGCCGCCGGACTCCGTGATCGCGTGAACGGAGTCACCCAGAAGTCCGTGCGCCTGCCCTCGGTGAGCGTCTTCTGCATGGACTGGGCGGAGCCTCCGTTCGTCGCCGGTCATTGGATCCCCCAGATGGTCGAAGCGGTCGGCGCCACCAACCTGCTCAACACGAAGGGTGAACCGTCCAGGGCCGTCACCCATCGCGACATCCGCGATTCGATGCCCGAAGTCTTGGTGTTCATGCCATGCGGCTACTACCTGGAAGAGGCCGAGGAGGAAGCGCAGCAGGTGATCGCGCACCCCGAGATCGCCGACACGCCGGCCGCGAGGAACGGCAACGTGTTCGCGGTGGATGCCACTTCGTTCTTCTCACGACCTGGACCGCGACTGGTCGACGGACTCGAGATCCTGGCGTGGGCGGCGCACCCCGAGGCGTATCCGACACCTCCCGACGGCACGATCACCCGTCTGTAGATGGGCACCACCCCCGAGCAGGCCGATCGATCCGAACGCCGAAGCGTGCTCTCCACGAGCGCGGGCACCCATCTCGGCGCCTTCACTCCCCTCGATTGGACGTTGTTCGCCGGGATCGGTGTGATCTGGGGCTCTTCGTTCCTGTTCATCAAGCTCGGACTGGATTCCCTCGAACCCGGAGCGGTCACGTGGCTCCGGGTCGCCCTGGGCGCCGCGGTCCTGTGGTTGGCGCCGGGTGTGCGGGTGCCGATCGCCCGTGAGGACCGGCCACGCCTCCTCGCGATGTCGATCCTGTGGGTCGCGATCCCCTTCACGCTGTTCCCCTTGGCAGAACTGTGGATCTCGTCCGGATTGACGGGGCTCATCAACGGGTCACTGCCGATCTTCGCGACGGCGATCGGCGCGTTGATGCTCCGACGGGTTCCGGGCAGATCGCAGATGATCGGCCTGGCGGTGGGGTTCATCGGGATCGTCGCGATCGCGGCGCCGTCGCTGTCGAGAGGCTCCACCGAGGCGCTCGGCGTCGTGCTGCTCCTGATCGCTGTGATCTGCTACGGCTTCGCGGTCAACATCGCGGCGCCGCTCACACAGCGGTACGGAGCGCTACCGGTGATGGCACGCATGTTGGCGTTGGGCACGATCTGGACGGCGCCGTTCGGGGCGGTCGGTCTCGCCGGTTCGTCGTTCGCGAAGGGATCGGCGCTCGCGATGCTTGCCCTAGGACCGATCTGCACCGGCCTGGCGTTCGTGATCATGGGACGACTCGTCGCGCGCGTGGGTTCGTCCCGTGCCTCGTTCTCGATCTACCTGGTGCCGGCGGTCGCGGTGGTGCTCGGGGCGGTGTTCCTGGACGAACAGGTGCACGCGATCTCGCTGATCGGGATCGGCCTGGTGATCGTCGGGGCGCTCCTCGCCTCGCGACGTGATGTCGCGGCATGAGTACGCGCGACGATCGTCCACCGATCCTCGAGTTCGACCCCTCGCCGACGGCCATGATCGAGCCCGGCGAGGTGATCTCGCCGATGGAGGTGGCACCGCACGCCGTGCTGTGTTTCTTCCAGGACGTGATCACCACCGTGGTGGCCGAACTCGGCGGTCACATCGTCGACCACGTCGTGAGCGAGATCGGCCGCAACCCGATCTACGAGGTGACGATCGGAGGACGACGACTCACCGTGGTCCATCCGGGTGTCGGCGCCCCGCTGGCCGCCGGGTTCCTGGAAGAGCTGATCGCACGGGGGTGTCGTTCCTTCATGGCGTGTGGAGGTGCCGGGGTCCTGGTGCCCGACGTGGCACTGGGCCACGTGATCGTGCCCACCTCCGCGGTCCGCGATGAGGGGACGTCCTACCACTACCTGGAGCCCGGGCGGCTCGTCTACCCGACGAGGCAGGCGACCGAGGCGATCGAATCGACCCTCATCGAACACCGCGTGCCCTACGTCACCGGCATGACGTGGACGACCGACGCCCTTTATCGGGAGACGCGGGGCAAGGTCGAGCGCCGGGTCGCGGAGGGGTGCCTCACGGTGGAGATGGAGGCTGCGGCGTTCTTCGCGGTCGCCGCCTTCCGAGGGGTCTCGTTCGGACAGCTGTTGTACGCCGGCGACGATCTGTCGGGCGAGGCTTGGGACGAACGCGAGTGGGATCAGCACGTCACCGGTCGCGAGGCCCTCTTCCGCCTGGCGGCGGAGTCGGTGCTGCGGCTGCCTCCCGAACCGCTCATGAACCTCCCGTCCGACCAGGTCCGTTAGGATGCCGCCGCGATGAAGAAGGGTCAGAACCTCGTCACCCCCGACGATCTGGGCAAGCGCGTCACGTTCCAGTTCGAGCTTCCCAACGGGTTCATCAGCGAAGCGGTCGGCGTGTTCGAACGCTGGGACGCCGATGCGCAGACTTACTTCGTGCGCAAGAAGGACGGCACCGAGGTCCGGGTGCCTGCGCGAGGCGTGAACCACGGCAAGGTCATCCCTGACCGACCGGCCACCGCCAAGGATCGGGCCGCAGATCGGGGGGCTCCCGCGCCCGAGAGCCCGTTCATCAACTGATCCCACGCTTCCAGGAGGCTGCACGATGTCCGACCTACCGACCGCGCTGATCCGGTTCCGCCTCGGACAAGAGGACGCGCACTACGGAGGGAACCTGGTGGCCGGAGCCACACAGTTGAAGGTGATCGGCGACCTCATCACCGAACTGGCGATGCGCTACGACGGCGACGAAGGTCTCTTCCGCGCGTATGAATCGGTGGAGTTCCTCGCCCCCCTGTACGCCGGTGATTGGATCGAGGGTCGGGGTCGCATCGTGAGCGTCGGCAACTCCAGCCGTCGATGCGAGTTCGAGGTCCACAAGATCGGCGCCGCGCGAACCGACATCAGCGACAGTGCGGCGGAATTCCTGGATGAGCCCGTGCTCACCTGCAAGGCCGTCGGCACGACCGTCGTCCCGGTCGAGCATCAGCGCTTCACACACTGAAGCGAGGATCGAGGAGAGGGCGTCAGCTCGCTTCTTCGAGGCCGTGGAGGACCTCGAGAAGATCTTCCACGTTGAAGGGTTTCGGGACGTAGGCGTCGGCGCCTAACTCAGCCGCTTTCGCTCGGTCACTCAGCGTGGCCAACGCTGAGACGATGACGACCCTCGGTCGTTGCTCGCGTGGCAACTCGGTCATCGCCTCGAGGACCGCCCAGCCATCCATGGTGGGCATCATGATGTCGAGCACCATGAGGTCGGGACTGTGGAGGGCGATCTCGGCCATGGCCTCCATCCCGTTGTTGGCGGCGAACGTCGTGTAACCCTCAGCCTCCAGGCTGAACTGCAGCACCCAGACGACCTGGGGTTCGTCGTCCACGACGAGGACGCTGCTGGCGGGCGTGCTTGTGGTTTCCATCACTCCTCCAGGTTACGGCCGTATCGGGGATGGCCTGAATCGGCCGCGCGGGTGTATCTGGATGCCGCCTTCGGACGGGGACGGACCGCCGTTGGTCGGGGGTAGCGGGGGACATCGACCTAGTCATGGGTAGTCATGCTCAGTCGAGACGAACCCCGGATCCTGTCGTCACCCTGCCGATCGTGAAGGCACGGCCCTCGTGGCGGTGCATGACCTCGTCCTCGTGATCGGGATCGACCACCAGCACCATCCCGATGCCCATGTTGAACGTCGCGAGCATCTCGTCGTCCGTGGCCCCGGACGCGCCCTGCACCAGCGAGAAGATCGCAGGTTCGGGCCAGGAACCCCTGTGTGCCTCGGCCCCGAGCCCGGGTGGCAGCGCCCTGGGCACGTTCTCGAAGAACCCACCGCCGGTGATGTGAGCGGCGGCGTGGAGAAGGCCGTCCCGCGCCAGAGCGAGCACCGCAGGAGCATCGATCGCGCACGGCTCGAGCAATTCCTCGGCGAGCGGGCGCGACAACCCTTCGGGCGTTTCGGCCAGGTCGTAGCGACCCAGCAACGCCGAGCGAACCAGTGAATAGCCGTTGGCATGCAGTCCCGTCGACGCGAGCCCGATCAGCACGTCGCCTTCCCGCACCCGGTCAGGACCGAGCAGGTCGGCTTCGGCGACGGCCCCTACGCAGAACCCCGCCATGTCGAACTGGTCGTCGGCCATCACGCCGGGGTGTTCTGCCGTCTCGCCACCAAGCAGGGCACATCCGGCTCGGCGACACCCCTCGACGACTCCTTCCACCAGCGCGGCGACCCGCTCGGGCACGACCTTGCCCACAGCGAGATAGTCAAGGAAGAAGAGGGGCTCGGCCCCGGTGCACACGATGTCGTCGGCGCACATCGCCACCAGGTCGATGCCCACGGTGTCGAGCCGGCCCGTCATGCGTGCGATCTCGAGCTTGGTGCCCACCCCGTCGGTCGCAGCGGCCAGCATCTGACCCTGGCCGATCCGGAACAGCCCCGCGAACCCACCCACTTCGTCGGCGACCTCGGGACGGCGTGCCCGTGCGGCGAGGTCACCGATCAAGGTGACGGCCTTGGCGGCGGCCTCGATGTCGACGCCGGCGTCGCGATAGGAAGTCACGACGTGGGGAGCTGGAGCTGGTCCTCGAGCACGAACTTACCGGCCTCGGCTGGGATTGGGATCGGGTACTCACCGTCGAAGCACGCTCGGCAGAACCTGTCTTTCTCGTCGCCGGCCGCTTCCACCATGCCGTCGAGCGACAGGTAGCCCAAGGACTCAGCGCCGACGTAGGCCCGGATCTCCTCCACCGTCAGATCGGCCCCGATCAGCTCCTGCCGCGTCGGCATGTCGATGCCGTAGAAGCATGGCCACTTCACCGGTGGACAGGTGATGCGGATATGCACCTGCGTGGCGCCGGCTTCTCGCAGGGCAGCCACGATCTGCTTCGTGGTGGTGCCGCGCACGATCGAGTCATCGACCACGACGAGCCGCTTGCCGCGGATCGAGTCGGGCAACGGGTTGAGCTTGAGCTTCACGCCGCGATCGCGCAGGGTCTGAGACGGCTGGATGAACGTTCGCCCGACATATTGGTTCTTGTACAGGCCGTCCCCGTAGGGGATCCCACTCACCTCGCTGTAGCCCTGCGCCGCACTGTGGCCCGTGGTCGGCACCGCGATCACCATGTCGGCCTCGACCGGGTGTTCGCGCGCGAGGATGCGCCCCATCTCCCTGCGAGATTCGTGCACGGAGACACCTCCGAGTCGTGAATCGGGCCGGGCCAAGTACACCGATTCGAAGATGCACAGGGCCCGATGAGGGCTCTCGGCGAACCGCACCGAATGCATGCCTCGATCGTCGAAGCGCACCAGTTCGCCAGGTTCGACGTCGCGGACGAACGCGGCGCCGACGATATCCAGGGCGCAGGTCTCGGAGGCCACCACGAATCCGTTGGGCAGGCGCCCGATCGATAGTGGTCGCACACCGTACGGGTCACGTGCCGCGTAGACGCTCCGCTCATCCATCATCACGAAGCAGTACGCACCGTGCAAGGTGGGGAGCACCTGCATGGCAGCTTCCAAGAGGCCGCCGGTCACCGTCATCTGGTCCGCCAGCAGCGTCGCGACCAGGTCGGAATCGGTGGTCGCGGAACCCGCCTTCCCGACCTGTGCGGCCAGCTCATGCGTGTTGACCAGGTTGCCGTTGTGACCCAGCGCCAGGGTGTGGGCGCCGTCGTTCTTGAACACGGGCTGCGCGTTGTCCCAGGTGGTGGACCCGGTCGTCGAGTACCGGGTGTGACCGATCGCGAGGTCGCCGTGCAGGGTGGTGAGCGTGGCCTCGTTGAAGACCTGGCTCACCAACCCCATGTCCTTGTAGACCAAGATCGTGTGGTCGTCGCTGACGGCGATCCCGGCCGACTCTTGGCCCCGATGCTGCTGGGCGAACAGTCCGAAGTAGGTCAGGCGAGCGACGTCGTCGCCCGGCGCCCAGACGCCGAAGAGTCCGCATTCCTCTTTCGGTGATTCGGCCCCCACGAGGCCTTCAGTCTACCGGCTCGCAGCGGCGAGCTGCCTGCCGGATCGGGAGGGACCGGCCGCTCCGCGGCCGGTCCCGGATCCCCCGATATGTTGCGGTTCGGTCAGGCCGTCGGCAGCACCTGCAGCAGCGGGTTGAAGTTCCCGTCCGCGTCCAGGGTTGCGTAGATGATCGTGTTCGTGTTTTCGGCGAACGCGACATCTGCGTCGAAGACCGTCGGCCCACCGGCCACCATGACCTTGATGTTCAAGGTGGTGGCAGGGATGTCCAGCACGGCCTGGTGCGGGTTGGCGAGGCGCTTGATCACCTTGTCACCGTTGGCGTACACGTTGACCGGACCCACCGCGGCGTTGTGACGCACGGTGACGCGCGCTCCTGCTTCGGAGTCGCTGACATCGTTGCGGTAGGCGGACAGCGTCGGTGATCCGTCAGCGGTGAGATGGGCCACGACAGACTTGTTCGCGCCCGCACGCAACCACACCCACTTCTTCAGCAACGGCGTGGAGTACCGAGGCGCATCTGCGGCACGCACCGAGACCCGGTAGATCCCGGCCTTGACCTCCAGCGGCCCGGCCACGGTGCCGTAGGTGACGTCGTCGAAGTGCTGCACGCCGCCGCCCAGTTTCCACAGCGAGATGTCGACGGGGAACCCGTTCTCACCATCGATGCCATGCACCAGGGTCAGGTGCGCCGGCCGATGCCACTTGGCTCCCGGATCGCTTCGCTGCCCCGCCACCGCGGTGCTCGCCATCAGGCCGACCGCCACGAAAGCGACGATCACCGCCCGAACTGCCGTACGCGTGTTGCGCATGGCACATCCCTCCCTTGCTCGATGACCGAGTCCTCTCGACCCGGTCGATGTGGGACGGGTTCGAGCGGTGATAGGCACCGGATCGGCGATCCCGAAGCGTGCATAGGTTCTAGACGATCGAACCTTCCAGCCGCAGCAGGGTCTCCTTGCGAGGCAGGCCTCCGGCGTAGCCGGTGAGGGTACCGCTGGCCCCCACGATGCGGTGGCACGGGATCACGATCGGGATCGGGTTCGACCCCAAGGCTCGGCCGACCGCCCGCGCGGCCTTCGGGCGATCGATCCTGGCGGCGATCTGTCCGTAGGTCGCGAGGTGACCGAACCCGACCCGTCGCGTAGCCTTCAGCACATCCCATGCGAACGGTCCGATCAAACGCCGGTCGATCGGGGTCTCGAAGCGTTCGCGAGTGCCCTCGAAGTACTGCGCAAGCTCGCGCCGAGCGTCATCGGTCGGCCCTGCCGCCATCAGGACGCGGGGTGAGAGCTCACGCGCCCACCGGTCGAACACCGCATCGTGGTCTTCGCCTTCGAAAACGATGGCCGCCAGCCCCCGAGGCGTCACGGCGACGGTGAGCTCGCCGATCGGCGAGTCCATCGTGGCGACCGCGACATCCACCAGCCCTTCGTTCGCGCCGGCGTCGCCGAGACGGTACGCGGCGGCTGTGGCAGCACGAGCGGTGGTCGCACTGGGCGCCAATCGCTTCAGGTCTCGTTCCAGCGTCATGCCATCAGCTCCCTGAGTCGTTTCGTTCCCTGGTAGACGTTGGCTCGGGCGGTTTGCTCGGTGCACTCCATGAGCTCCGCGATCTCGCCGTATGACCGGTCGAGTACGTGACGATGCACCACGGCGACACGCTGCCGGGCAGGCAGATCGCGCACCGCTTCCCACAGAGGATCGTGCAGGTCGACTGCCGGCGGCGCCTCGACCCCCGCCCGCTCGGGCACCTGGGCGACCGGAAGTGCGCGACGCCTCCCGGCGCGGTGGTGATCCAGCGCCTTGCGAGATGCGATCGTCAGGACCCATCGGTCCAACCTCGAGCCGTCGCGCAGGTCGGGGTAGGCACGCAACGCCGCCAGGAAGGTCTCTTGGAACACATCGTCGGCATCCTGCGGGCCCACCGCGACCGCCATGAAGCGGTACACGTTGGCGCGATTGGCATCCAGGAACGCTTGGAACGGGGGCACGCGGATCCGACCCCGCGGATCCGCCGTCTTCGTCCCCACCCCCGCTCCCTCCTGTCTCTTCTCGTCGGCCGTCTCAGCTCATCGAAGGAACAACGGTTCAGGGCCCCCCGATGTGAAAACACCTCGGGTATGCCTGCGTGTCACGCGATGCCGAGCAACCCAGGGATGCGTTCGTGATCGCCGATGACATGGTCCGCATCCGGGAGCTCTGGCGCCTGCACATCGCGGAACCCCGTGTACCGGATCGTGGTCATGCCAAGCGCCCGTGCGCCCGACACGTCGGTGCGCGGATTGTCGCCCACGTGGGCCGCCCTCGAAGCGTCCACGACACCGAGGCCATCCAGGGTCGGCATGAAGGCGCCCGCCGCCGGCTTGAACCATCCGGTCTCGTCGCTGAACGACCATGCTTGGAACCACCGTAGGAGTCCGAACCCCTCCAGCCGATCGCGCAGCGTCGGTGACGACGTCAACCCCACGTCACACACGATGCCCAACCGAATGCCCGCCTGATGCAAGGCCGAGAGACATCCGGCGATGCCTGGAGCCGCTTCGAGGACGGCGCTCTCGCCGACGATGCGGAACGCGTCGATCAGGTCTGCTCGGAGCTCCGCTGTGACCGGCACACCCAGTTCGCCCACGATGAAGTCGGTGGCGTCGGTGGGCGTGTACTGACCGGTGTTGTCCTCCCACGCGTCCTCGAACCGGGTCCAGTTCGACGCGAATACCTCCACCAAGCGATCGCGCTCGTAGGAATGACCGTGCGTACCCAGCGCCTGCGCGAACCCGTCGATCTGCTGGTCGCGCATCGTGGATGTCCCCTCCATGGCCACCAACGTGTCCCAGAAGTCGAACGTCACAGCATCGACGGACGCGCCGATGGTCGGCATCGCGCTAGCCGGACTCACCGAGCAAGCCCGGACTCACCGAGCAGGCGAGGAA